>JAADIV010000021.1 GCA_013151175.1 Deltaproteobacteria bacterium
GCAAATTTCTGGACTTGGCCCAGCCCCGAAGCCAGCCTGTCATTATTGCCGCCAAAGAGTTAGCGGCCGATACACGGGTTGAGATTGCCACAGGCCATAACGGTCAACGCTTTGCCGGTCGATATGTCAATGAGCTGATTGCCCTGGCCCGTGGCGGCGAAACGATGATTGACGATGATAATTATGTTCTACTTGACTGCGGCAGCCGGGATATCAAGTTTATCCGCTATGGCAACGGCAGGGTGGAGGATATGGGGTGGAATACTGAGTGCGGGGCCTCTATGGGTTTTACCATTGAATTGCTGGAGAAATACTATGTTCTTGATTATCAGAATATGCCGCCGCCCTCACAGGCATTTTCCGTCACCTGCGGGGTATTGGGCATGAGCCATATCTTTGACGCGGTAATTTCAGGAGTTCCGGTGGCTGAGGCCGTGGCCTCATTTATCAAGGGTATCGCCATCAATGCCTACCGTTTTGCCGGTTCTCCAGATAAGTTGTATCTTTCCGGCGGTTTGTGCGATAATCCGGTTTTTGTTGGCAGCCTTCCCTGTGAGATCATCCCTCTGGGGCGTTTTGTCCTTCTTGAGGGACTGCAGAAATATATAGATGGTGATGAACACTTATGAACGTTGGTGCAGAAGCAAAATCCGACCGTTTGAACTGCATGAACTGCCGCCATTTCTACATTACTTATGAGCCGGCCCACCCGTATGGCTGCCGGAGTATGAATTTTAAGTCAAAGGAAATACCGAGTACGGTAGTATTCGCTAATTCCGGTATGCCCTGTCAGGCCTTTGTGGCAAAAGAAATAACCACGGCAGGCAAATAATTTTCTAGGTAAGAGAACGGCCAAAATCCTGCAGGAGTTTTTGGCCGCCGGGACCGCTGTTTTCCAGAAAATCCATCAGGGCTGCCAGACGTCTGATTATTTCTGGCGGTGCGGCGTGTTCCACCCGGCAAGCCGCCAGATCGGCCAATGCCTCGTCAACTGCCAGAATATTAATAAAAAAATCTTTTAGGGCCTTGTGCCGCTGCACCACGTCCTGGGCCGCCAAACGTCCCTTGTCAGTCATCGTAATAACCTCGTAGGGGGCGTAGTGAATAAGGGATTTTTTGGCCAGGATCTTCAGGGCCTCAGTTACCGAAGCCCTGCTTACCTTAAGCTGTGTGGCTATGTCCCTGGCGCGGGCCACCTTTTTTCCGGCAATTATATGAAATATGGCTTCCATATAATCTTCTTGGCTAGCGCTTAATTTGTTAGCGGCGCTCATATCAGCCTCCAAATCCCAAAAATAAACCAAGCTGATATACCAGAGTGGCAAGGCCAAAAGCAAAACCGGTATTAAAAAATATAGAAAATAGTCCCCAACGCCACGAGCCTGCCTCTCGGGCAATACAAACAACGGTAATAAAGCATGGCGAATAGAACATTATAAAGATAAGCAGGCTGATGGACACCATGGGGTTCCAACCTGGGGATGCCACCAGAGTCCGGGCCAGAGAGGCGCTGTCCACGCCATTTTTGTCCCCCATGGAATATGCCGTACCCAGGGTTGAGACAATCACCTCCTTGGCTGCCACGCCACCCAACAGGGCAATATTACTCCGCCAGTTAAAACCGGCTAACCAGCTTATTTTCTCCAGGAAAATGCCAATATGACCGGCGGCAGAGTCCCGTAAAGCCAGTTCCGCCTGCTGGCTGTCAAGTTTGGCCAGAAGCCTTTGGCGTGTACTGTCTCCAGGCGCAAACCCCTCTGTAATTTCTTGACGCTGCTGGTGAATCGTCTGGGCATCATCTTTTGAGATGCCGGGATAGCTCATCATCACCCACATCAAAATGGATATGCCCAAAATCACCGTGCCGGCTTTCTGGATATAGCGCCAGGTCTTCTCCCAGGTGTGGATCAGCAAACCCTTAAAGGTGGGAAAGCGGTAAGGCGGCATTTCCATAACAAAGGGAGTGGAATCTCCCTTGAGAATGGTCAGGCGTAGGAATTTGGCTACTAGTAAGGCCACCACCCAGGACAATATGGTCAAAAAAAGCATGAAACCGGCCTGATATTTGGCAAAGAAGGTGCCGATGAGGAGAGCCATAACTGGCAATTTCGCGCCGCAATTCATAAATGGGGCCGTCAACAGGGTGGCCATTCTCTCCCGCCGCGAGCGCAGGGTGCGGGTCGCCATTACGCCCGGCACGGCACATCCGCCGGCGATACCGCCCGAGACGATATAGGCCATCACCGAGTTGCCATGCAGGCCGAATACCCTGAAAATCCGATCCAGCATAAAAGCCACCCTGGCCAGATATCCGGAATCCTCCAGAAAGGCGAGGCCCATGAACATCAGCATAATTAGCGGTACAAAACCCAGAACCCCGCCAACCCCGGCTATAATCCCGGAGACAATTAATGATTTCAGGGGCCCGGCTGCCATGATTTGATTAACCCCCCGCGTCAATAAAGCAAAAAAATCACCCACCCAGGCCATGGGAAGGGTACTCAAACCGAAGGTAAACTGATATAAAGCGAATAATACGGCCACCATCACCAGAGGGCCGACAAAACGGTGGGTCAGAACCCTATCAATTTTATCAGAGGTATGCAGACGGTTCACATCATATTTATGGGAAAGCACGCCCTGCATGAGAATCGACTTTATGTAGCCATAACGGTAATCGGCAATAATGGCCTCTGGATAGGTCTCAAGGGTCTTAAAGGTATGGGCGCTTAGCCGCTCCACCATACGGCCAAGTTCCTCATACAATGGCCTGTTTGCGGCCTCACCCTTTTCCCGGAGCTGACCATCGACCTCCAGGAGCTTAATCGCCGTCCAACGGGACGTGTAGATATCAGTGAGAAAATCGGCGGCCTCAATTTTTTCTACCATCTCCAACAGCGTCTGATCCACATCCGCACCATAGGAGATATCTGCCGCCTGCCACGGGCGGTCACGCAAGGCCAAATCAACGGTCTGCCGCATTAGCTCGTCCAGACCCTGCCCTGTGCGCGCCACAATAGGCACAACCGGTACATCAAGCAAGCCGGATAGTTTTTTTGCGTCAATACTAATGCCCCGATCCCCGGCTACATCCATCATATTGAGGGCAATAACCGTAGGAATTCCCATCTCGAAGAGCTGCGTTGAGAGATAGAGATTCCGCTCAAGATTGGCGGCATCGACAATATTTATCACCACCTGCGGCCGTTCTCCGACCAAAAAATCACGAGCTACCACCTCTTCCACCGAATAGGCGGTAAGGGAGTAAGTTCCAGGAAGATCAACGATCTTGACCATCCGGCCCTGGCATTCGTAAAGCCCCTCTTTCTTCTCCACGGTAACGCCGGGATAATTTCCTACATGCTGCCTAGCTCCGGTAAGGGCGTTAAAGAGGGTGGTCTTGCCGGCATTGGGATTCCCGGCTAGGGCTATCTTGATTTCAGCCGCCATGCCTATTGCACCTCCACCTCAATGTTATCGGCCTCATTATTACGCAGCGTCAGGGTGCCGCCCATAACTCTCAAGGCCACCGGGTCATTCAACGGCGCTCGGCCCTGAATGGTAATCACGGTGCCAGGCACCATTCCCATTTCCCGAATCCGGCGGCCCAATTCGCCGCCCACCTTGACCGCTACTATGGTGCCAGTTTGATTTTTCTCCATATTTCGCATCATAACCATTGGCATTTTATTCTCCTGAAATTGACTGGTTGTTGGTTAGCAAATGACCTTCCGCATCAAAACATCGGCAATATATGGCATTAGTCAATTAAGGTCAACTAA
This sequence comes from Deltaproteobacteria bacterium, assembly GCA_013151175.1. GTDB lineage: Bacteria > Desulfobacterota > Desulfobulbia > Desulfobulbales > VMSU01 > JAADIV01. The sequence goes on from JAADIV010000021.1 coordinate 3,783, forward strand.
TCATTTAAGGGCGGCCTAACTTTTTAAATGCAAACGCAGGCGGGAAGATAAGAAATAAAGGGAAAATGGAGACTTAGGTTATCCTAGTTTTCAGAGCAGGGTAGCGGCCGCGCTTTTAACGATTACTGACCTTGCTGACCAGGTCGTAGATAGGCAGAAAGAGGCCGGCGAGAATAATGGTAAACATTCCCCCGGCAATTATAAGTACAATAGGCTCAATCATCTTACCGATGGTATCAACTATGGCATTCAGTCTGGTTCGATAATCATCGGCGATATATGTCAGCTGATCCGGCAGCGAGCCGCTCTGCTCGCCAACCTTGATCATTCGCAGAACAAAGGGTGGAAAAAATGATTTGATGGTAAATGACTCGGCAACGGTTTCACCATTGGCCAGTTTGGTGCCGATTATTTGCATCTTTTCCCGGTAAACTTCGTTGGTCACCGCATCACCCAAGATTTTGATTGAACGAATAACATCCACCCCGGCTCCCAGTAACAGACTAAAATATTCGGTAATAAAGGCAAGATTTGAAGCCGTAATAACTGTCTTGAAAACTGGCAAACATAAGAGAATATGATGAAATATCTTTCTTACTTTAACGCTGGAACGAATGGCTGTATAAGTGATAAAAACCACGATAAAGGCTGTAATCAGGATAATGAATATGTAATTTTGCACATAGCCTGACAGCCATAAAATAGCCTTGGTTAGAGGCGGCAATTCCACATCCATTTCAGCGAATAGGGAAATAATTTTTGGCACAACGTAATAGAACCAGAAAACCATACCGCCGCTTATCAGGGTGATGACGATGGAGGGATAAAGCATGGCCTGCTTGGTGCTGCTGATAATCTCGTTAATCCTTTTCAGGTGCTTTGAGCATTGAAGCAGCATGGCGTCCAGATTACCGGTCTCTTCACCCAGAGTGATCAAATGACGCACAGTGCCGGGAAAGACGCCACGGTGTTTGTCCATGGCTTCAGACAGGGTGGCACCCGATTCAATATCAATGATTATGGCATCCAGAACCGCACCGAAACGCCCCTTATTGGTTCCACTGCCGGCATCTTTCAAGGCCACTAGCAAGGCTATGCCTGCCTTCAACATTACCGAAACATTGTTGAAAAATTCAGCAAGAATCAGACGGTCTACCGTATTACCTTGAAAACCGTAGGTAAAAAAGACAAAGACTGCGGCAAGCAGAAAATTCAATTTTTTGGCAATAATAACCGTATCCCCGCCTCGTTCCAGGTGGTTGATGACGGAGAAAATATTGTCGTAAGGCAGCTGAATAACCCCGGAGGTTACCTTGCCTGTTTTGCTCATTATTTTAAAATGAAAGTAATTCATGTTAAATCAGGATGTTCTCATTTTACCTATAACCCGTTTACATTCAGCGACTGTAGTCACGCCCTCTACAACCTTCCGGCGGCAAATGCTGAAAATATCATGAAAATCATGGGTATTAGCATAATCGGTTATGGTGTCAAGAGGGGCATTTTTATCAATCATCACCGCCATACTCTTGTCCACCTGCAGGATCTCATATATCAGGGTACGGCCCAGATAGCCGGTATTACTACAGGCCTCACAGCCAGTGCCGCGATAAAGGGTCTCAATATCCGTGATTCCGAGATATTTTTTGTCTTCGCTGTCAGGAGTATAGCTTTCCCGGCAATTTGGGCAAATTTTTCGCACCAGACGCTGACTGACGATACCAAGCAGGGAGTCGGCAATCAAAAATGAGTTGACCCCAAGATCCTTGAGCCTGGAAATGGAGCCTATAGCGCTGTTGGTATGGAGAGTGGACAGAACCAGATGACCGGTGGAAGAGGCGGAGACGGCTGTTTCCGCTGTCTCTCGATCACGAATCTCCCCTACCATAATTACGTCCGGGTCATGGCGGAGAAAATAGCGAATGGCATTGGCAAAGGTGTAGCCGGCCTTGATGTTCACCTGGGTCTGACGCAGCAGAGGGATACGATACTCAATGGGATTTTCCACGGTAATAACATTCTTTTCCATCAGATCCAGACAGCGAATTCCGGCGAAAAGGGTGGTTGATTTACCGGAACCGGTGGGGCCGGTGAGCAGGACAATACCAAATGGTTCATTAAAGATATCCTTGACGAGCTGCACATCCTCTTCATAAAAACCCAACTGCGACAGTCCCATCACCGAGCTTGAAACCGCCAGGAGTCTGATAACCACGTTTTCACCATACTCGGTAACGATGGTTGAGACCCTGAATTCATGTTCGTTATTGAGGATGATCTCGGAGAAACGGCCGTCCTGGGGCAGACGCTGTTCGGCAATATCTATTTCAGACTTCATTTTCAGGGATGATATGACCCGCTTCATACTGTCGGGGGCGATCAGCACCGTCTGCATAACCCCATCCACCCGAAAGGCCACACTTAACGATTTTTCCATGGGTCGAATATGGACATCTGTGGCCCGCATCTTCACCGCATACTGGAGGATTAGTTTGATGAACCTGTCATAGCCTCTGGCATGTTCGGTATCAAGTTCCAGAAGAGATATCTCCTTTGCTAGCTGAGCCTCAATGGGATTCTCCAAAAAATAATAATTGGCATTGATGGCATTGATCATCTTGTTTTCTTCACCGAGATGAATAATGGGCTGCAGGCCGGTATGGCGGGTTATAAGCTGGATTATGGCATCATGATTAAAGAGATCAGCTATAATTATCCTGATTTTATTCCCCTCAATAGCCAGGGGGAGAAACAGATTTTTCAGGCAGATATTCTTGTTGAAAAGACGCAGCTCCTCTTTGCCAAACAGAACCTCGTCTATGTCAATGTAGGGGATATTCTCCTGCTCGGCAAGAGTCGTGGCCACATCATATTGACTGACGAAGCCCAGGCGTTCAAGGATTACCCCGAAACGCACCTTGGAAATTTTCTGATCCATCAGGGCGAATTTGACATGGTCATCGTTGATAATGCCCTTTTCCTTCAACAGGACACCAAGCGGCTTTCTCTTCTTGGGTTCGGTCATAATCCCTCCTTGGGCTGTATATTTAAGGACTTAGCTGATGAATTGTCCAGGAGAAATATGGTGGTCTTATCGGGGCGGCCGGTTATGGGCAGGTGGTTGGCCGTCTGAAAACCAATAACCGCCTGCATTACTCCTCGCCCGACAATACCATCCTTTGGCCCGTTATAATATCCCTGTTTTCTCAAAAGCTGTTGGAGCCGCTGAATCTTTGGCCCTGTCGCGCCCCAGTAAAAATTATTACAGATAAGCGCTGGCTTCCAGAAGCAGATAAATGTCTGCTTATCCCCGTGAACACCCGCTACGCGCAGAAAATCAATTTTTTTGTAGATTTGCCTAGGTATATCCGGCAGTTGTATAAGCTGCCGGCCTGTGTCACGGTAAATTTTTTGCCCCACTTGTCCTATTTTATCAGTCAGTATTCCATCCCAGAAACGCTGGCTATATCTTTGCAGGCCATAGCTTTGCAAAAAGGTGGTGACGGCCTTGGGTATGATGGTAGGGGCTGATTTATGGCGGATCCGTTGGCCGACATCCTGTTTTGGCCTGGCGGCGGTTGGTGGAACGGATACTGGCCAATTCCCGTGGACAACGAAAAGCCCGGCAAGCACCGTAAACAACACGGCGGCAAACAGCCACGCCCGCTTGGGGTGCCCAGAAAGCTGCAACTTAAGGTCATGAGCCGCCAGATAAACCATCTTTTTGCTCAGATCCCGGCTCTGGTTATAATAGGCGATATAAAGGCAGCGATCCATCAGGATATTCACTTGCCGCAGATTGCCTCCGGTTATCTTGAAGATAGCGTTTAAGCCTGCAGCCGAGGGGCGAAAGCTGCCCGACCCGGCGGCGGTGAGTTTAAAATCAATGTACTCTCGCAAGCCTTGACGGGACAGGGGCGTTACATCGCATTGAATGACAATTCTAGATTTTAATTGGCGCAGGCCGGGGCTGTTAAGCTTGGTCAATAATTCCGGTTGACCGATTAGCAAAATCTGCACTAGCTTGGCGCTATTGCTCTCAAGATTGGAAATCAGCCTGACGGTTTCCAGACTCTCACAGCTCAGGTTCTGGGCATCGTCAATGATAATGGCGCAATTATGCCCTAGCTCATTTTCTCGCAGAACAAAATCATTCAGGCGCTCTAGCTCAATATCCAGATCGGCCGCCTCCGGGCCGCTAATCCCGAAATCTTTATTTATCCGCCTGATAAGTCCCTGTTTGGAAAGCAGGGAATTAAAGACCAGAGAGGTCTTGATACGCTCCGCGTTGAGGGTCTGCAAAATCTTCCGGCTGATGGTGGTTTTACCAACTCCCACTTCCCCGGTGAGCACAAAGAAGCCTTTGCGAGTAATAATGCCATGGACAAGCTCGGTGATTACACTATCGATAGTAGGGGAAACGAAGAAATCATCTGCGTCCGGGGTAACCGGAAAGGGGTTGCTGTGCAGTCCCAGATATTCCAGATAGGGTATGTCAAAATTGCCCCGGATCATAATTGCAGTACTCCTGTGTAAGTTCCCGGATTCTTCCCTGGCAGGGCCTGAAAACGACCGGCATAAATATTCTCTGTCCCGTCAATATACTTGTCTAACCGGCGCATGGTCTGTTTTCTCAGCCCGTAAATTATTATTCTTGTTGACTCGACTGCCAAAAATATATTCTCCACCGGTTGATTTATTTTTTTCAGGTGATAGGTGTATGAATGCCTGGTACGGGTCGCGGGCAGGGTCAGGGAGGCCCTGGCCGCCAGTCTTTCTATCCGGTGCATCCTGGCGGCCAATTGGCCGCTCCTCAAGGGGGGCAGAGCCGATATTGTTGCTTCGAGATGACGGGCTATCTGCTGCCAGCCGTCAACAAAGTTGCTGATAAATATATGATCCAGAACCAGGTTAATGAGTTTGCCTCCGGCCCAGATGGGCATCACTGCGAAGGCGCTGTATAGAAATATGTAATATACTCTTTTGGTTAATTTTTCTCGTATCATAGCCCCAACTGCTGCTTGAAATGCAGCAGGGTTCGATTGCCGGGATAATAATCTAGCAACTGCCTGGCTCTCTGCCTGGCAGCCTTTACCTTACCAGTCTTAATCAGCACAACTATCATGTTCAGACCGGCCTCAAGGTCGGTGCTATCTTCGCGGAGAATGGATCTGAGAATTCCTCCGGCCTTGGCCGGTTTATTTTCCCGCAAGTAAAGAAAGGCCTGTAATTTTCTGACGTATATAGTTTTTGGCCCCAACAGGCGTGCTATCCGGATGATAATGCCGCTAGATTTGGTATAGTTACGAGCGGCAACGGCGGCCTTAAAATCATTGTTCAGGCGCGGGATGTCACCCTTTGAGAATTTTTGTTTCTGGCCGGTATGGGCGAATGGGCGGACGCCAGGTTTTTTTCGCCGCCGTTTTGAAATAACGGGGACGGACGGCGCCGGTTTTAACTGTGGCTGAACCCGTGACACCGCCAGTATCGCCTTGGCTTCAGCGCTTTTTTCAGTGCCTGTCTGCGGTGGGGCGGACTTTATCACTGCTAGCCGTGCCTGCCGCGCTTTGAGGATCACAGTAAGTCGGGGGTGCTGCTTTGGCTTACTGTGGGCAATATTTTTTACGGCAGAGAAAGATGGCCCGGGCAGGAAGGGATCTTTGGTTGCAGTAAAGAGGCTCTTTCCGGGAAAGGCAGTTTTTTGCCTTGCCACGGGAACAACCAGAGAGGCCGTTGGCTCCGTTGGCATATGACTGGCGGTAATGTGGGAGACGGCAATGCCGTCTCCGGCCGGCGGGCTGTCATCTGCTAGAGGCGGGGACG
>JAADIV010000009.1 GCA_013151175.1 Deltaproteobacteria bacterium
TACTCTCGGCAAGACCCTTGGTCGCCAGAACTCTCGTTATCGCAGAGGTAAGCGTTGTCTTGCCATGATCGATATGACCGATGGTGCCTATGTTTACATGCGGTTTCGTCCTTTCATATTTTTTCTTCGCCATACCGAACCTCCACAACAAATTTTTAAAATTCCCTAAGGGCCCATTATTCACTGGAGCCCACGACCGGATTCGAACCGGGGACCTCTTCCTTACCGAGGAAGCGCTCTACCAACTGAGCTACGTGGGCAAAACAGCCATCTCATAACAAACAAAACAAATTGGAGCGGGAAACGAGAATCGAACTCGCGACCCTCAGCTTGGAAGGCTGATGCTCTACCAATTGAGCTATTCCCGCCCAAAAACAACCATTCGGAAATTATAGATATCCATAATTTAGGTAGTCCATCAGCTCTGGCTGATTAGCTAAATCATACGAAACATTCACAGGTGGTGGAGGGGGGAGGATTCGAACCTCCGAAGGCGTCGCCGACAGATTTACAGTCTGTTCCCTTTAACCACTCGGGAACCCCTCCACATTATGCAAAACACGCAGCCAATGGAGCTGGTGATGGGACTCGAACCCGCAACCTACGGTTTACAAGACCGTTGCTCTACCAATTGAGCTACACCAGCGTAACGGGCAAATCTAACCTATGATCTCCTAAACTTCAATAGTTTTTTTAGCAGGCCACCCGGCACAGCGGCTACGCCTCAGACTTACCGGCAATAAAACCGCTGTCCCGATAGCGTTCAAAGGCCATAGCGAAGGTTCGGTAAACCAGATGAGCAAATTTTGAATACGGCATATACAAAAACAGCATCATAATAGAGACAAGGTGACAGAAATAAAAGAAATACGCCAAAACCGGCAGGCCGGCCAAACGGGTAAGCTCAGATAAAATCCCGGTAATACCGACAACAGCAATCTCGTAAATCAGAAACCAGTCGTAGAATGTCCCTTTCTTACCGCTTTCACTCTCCTCATTTGATCTATTTGTCCACAATATGTATATCCCATATATCAGGGCAATGGCGCTGACATTGGCCAGAATTTTGAAGGGATCCCAAAGCGACAGCGGCCCGTGCAATGAAGGAACAACGATACCTATAAAGTCCTTCAGGATAAAACTATAGGTGGTAACAATCAGCAGGCCGATAAAGGCCAACATCAGCGGTTTATGGCCACGGGCCCGATCTTTATTGGCCCCGCATTCATTAAAACGGTCATGAGAGATAATTTCCTTTACAGACGGCCAGAGGAAATCCCTCATAAACTTGCCGCAGGACGGCCGCCAGACAGGATCGGCATTGGCGCCCTCACACATCTTGCCCCACATGGTGGAGACGCCCTTATAGGCGGAGAAAAGCGCGAGCCCCACCGTGGGCAGCATGATGATATCGATGAACATGGTGGTCTTGGCAAGATATTTAAAATCCCAATGACCAAAGAAATGACCAAAATCGATCTCACCTGCCGGCAGATGCATACCGCCGGAGATATACCAGAGAATCAGGATGATGGCGGCAGGAATACCGATCAAAAGCGGCAGATTTTTGGCAGATGTTGTCAATTTCGCCAGCCCGCTAGGGAAACCATAATGAGTGTAGGCGTAAGCCCTGATAGCTCCCAACACATCAGCCGGTTTGGCGCCGCGCGGACAATACGCCGTACAATCACCGCATTGATGACAGAGGAAGACATCGGGGTCAGCAACGAGTTTATCCTTCAAACCCCACTGGGCCCAAATCATTTCCTTGCGCGGAAAGGGTTTATTATCGCCCGACAACGGACAGACCACGGAGCAGGTCGCACATTGATAACATTTTTTGAGGGTGTCGCCGCCAGCCCCTTTAAGGTATTTAATAAAATTTAAATCAGGATTGATCTGCATTTATTTTCTCCTTTCGTAATTTAGAAACCCTTGAAGGGGTTCGGCCCAAGCTCAATAATCTCTTCAACAAACTCGTTGATGATATCCGGAATTTTATCGTAATCTGTTATGGCAACCTGCCGGGTGGCACAACGTTCCGGCTCAAGTCCCAGGGTACCCAGGGTCTCGCCAATATTCTCCATCCGCTTACTGGCAATCTCGGAACCCTTGACAAAGTGGCACTGATAGTCATCGCCATACTTACAGCCCAATAATATAACGCCGTCCATGCCGGAGGACATAGCGTCCTTGATCCAGACCATATTCACCGAACCGAGACAACGAACCGGAATAACCCGCACCAGGTTGTTGATCTTGTTGCGCCGCATACCAGCCATATCAAGAGCGGGATAAGCGTCATTTTCGCAAACCAGAGCCAGGATGCGTAATTTATCCTCATCATCATCAGGAACCTCAATGGCCTTGATCATGGAACCGATCATATCGATATTGTAGTCCTTAAAGCCGATGATTCTCTCCGGGCAGGCTCCCATGCAGGTACCACAACGACGGCAGCGGGTGGGATTAGGCAGCGGTGTGCCCTTTTCATCATCATCCAGGGCGCCAAAGGGGCATTCTTCCGTACAACGCTTGCACTGCGTACAGCGTTGGAAGAAGAACTCCGGAAAGGTCTTATCACCGGAGCGGGGATGCACAGCCACCCCGTGATCGACGGATTCAATACATTGAATGGCCTTCAAGGCGGCACCAGTGGCGTCATCAATGGTCTCTTCCATATTAGCAGCCTTACGAACCCCGCCGCAGGCATAAACACCTGTACGCCTTGTCTCATAAGGGAAACAGATAAAATGGGAATCGGCATAACCTTCAAAAAGATCCAGATCCAGAAAGGCCGGCCCCTGACGATAAGCCAGATTGATGGTGGCCTCATCCTTTGTAGTGGGAATCATGCCGGCGGCCAGAACCACCATATCAACATCGAGGCTGACATCATCATTTAACAGGGTGTCCTGCATGGAGACGGTAAGTCCGGCGTCGCTCTCTTCCACCTTGGTAACTGCGGCCTTGGTCAGGAAGATACCATCATCATCCTGAATACCCTTGTAGAACATCTCCATATGCCCAGGAGTCCGCATATGCTGATAGAGAATAAAGGCCTGGCCGTCAGGATTATCTTCCCGGACATATTTGGCCTGCTTCAAGGCGACCATGGAGGTGACAGAGTTACAATACGGGAAATCCTTATCATCGTCCTTACCGCCGGGGCTCTGAACAAAGGCTACCTTGGCGGGAACTTTGCCCGCCTTGGCAAGTTTCTCAAACTCGGCATTGGTAACAACATTTTTTAATGTACCGTAGCCCAAATGCTCATATTCAGAGACATCAGCGGGCTTCCAGCCAGTGGCAAGAACCACCCCGCCAAAATCGACAGCTTCCGGGTTTTCCTGCATATACGGATTCTTACCGGCGTTGGGGTCTTCCACATCGCCCTTATCAATAGCATCCTGCTCATCAACCGCAACCTTGGCGGGAGCATCCCATTCCGAAGCTGTGCCGGCAGCCTTGAAGGTCACCTTATAAACACCGGGCGCTCCGGCTATTCTCGCTACTTCGGTTTCGGTCTTGACGGTGATATTGGCATCACTTTCAACGCTATGCACCATATCGGCAATGGTGGGCTCCTGCAGATCCGTCCAGGGCGCTTTGGTGGGAAATTGCTTGCGCCAGCCCAGGGCCTTACCGCCAAGGGCGGCAGCCTTTTCAACCAGGGTGACGGCATAACCTGCCTTAGCGGCCTCTTTGGCAGCCGTCAGTCCGGCGATACCACCACCCATTACCAAAATATCCTTGGTAATCTTCTCCAACTGGTACGGCTCCGGCAGATCCTGCTTATCGGCCTTGACAACAGCCATCCGCATATTGTCAGACCCTAATTCCTGCACATATTCGGCGTCAGCGTCTTCCCCCTGACACCAGGCGCATTGCTCCCGAAGATTGGCGCGGGTCACAATTTTATCCTCGCCAAAATCGAACTCATCCTGCATCACCCGCAGGGAACAGGCCCCAATGGTTATGGTGTTAACGCCATCCTTGATATCAGCCTCAATAAACGCCCGGCCGTCTTTACTGCAAAGAGCCGCGTGACTCTTACAGTCCACACTCATCTCAGATGAAATCATCCCGGTAAGGGCCTCAATATCCAGAGCATCGCCAATTCCACATCCCGTACAGACATATGCTTGCTTTTTCTTATCCATCTAATTATCTCCTTGACGCTTGAACTGCTTTCAGGGCAGCCGCTGTTGAGTTCTGAGTCGCGGTAACAACATCGGAGGCCTTTCTGGCGCATCCGGCCGACAATATTGCCTTATCCTCATTACTGACGATAAAACCATTGCTATCAACTTCGGCGCCAAACCCAGCCGCCAGACCCTGGGCCGCCGGTTCCATGCCGGTGGCCAAAACGGCCAGATCGACATTCTGGCGAATCTTCTCGCCAGTCACGGCGTTCTCGGCGACCATCGTTACGCTGCCATCATCCTCGGGGACAATATCCGCCACCTTGCCCTTGATAAAATGGGTATTGGGGTCGTCCATGAGTTTGGCCCTGAAATTCTCATATTTGCCAGGTGTTCTAAGATCAATATAAAATACATAAATGGGGGCCTCAGGATAACGCTCCCGGATATAGGTAATCTGCTTCATGGTAGCCATACAACAGACATACGAGCAATACTCCAGATGATTCTCATCACGGGAACCGGCGCACTGGACAAAGCCAAATGACTGCGGCTCCTTATTATCACCGGGGCGTAAAATCTTGCCCAGGGTAGGGCCGGCCGGGGCGGCAAGACGCTCCATCATCATATTGGTGATGATGGCATCGGACTCATTGAATTTAAGATTGTCCATTTTAGCCGGGTCATAGGGATTCCAGCCGGTTGACCAGGCGATGGAAGCGACATTAAGCGTAAAGGTTTTGGGCGCCATATCCAGGTCAATGGCATCATATTTACAGGCCTCAACACATTTACCGCATTTGGTACAGGCTTTGGCGTCAATGACATATTTCATCGGCATCGCCATTTCGTGGGGCTTATAGATGGCGCGGGTCTTGTCCATATTGAAATTAAAGTCGTTATCACGCTCTTCCGGACAGACGCCAACACAGTCATTACAGGCGGTGCAATTATTATTCACCAGACGCGGCGTGGTCTCCAGGGTCACCTCATAGTTGCCCGCATCACCGGTGACACTCTTAATCTGAGTCATGGTGTACATCCGAACCTTGCGGTTATTTTTGATCCGCTTGAAATTAATCTCCATGCCGCAGGAAGGGGGACAAAGCTTGGGGAAATATTGATTTAACTGCGCCACCCGCCCGCCCATATAGGGATTTTTTTCAATGAGAAAAACGTCCTTGCCAACTTCTGCGGCTTCCAAGGCTACGGTCATACCACTGATGCCGCCGCCTACGACTAGCACCGCACCCATAGGGGATGCTCCACCTGCGTCTGTCATGCCACTCCTCCATTTAAAAGATTAAATTAATAAAAAATTATTTCTCTTGGCTCAATTAAGTTCCCGCCGGGCGCTTCCAACTCAGCCAAATTAAATAACAACGGTAGTAATTTGCTACAGATTATAGAAAAATCTCCAGACGCTGAATCAGCGCCTGGAGATTTTCTCACACTTCAAGATGATCGCTTACGAAAACGATCTTTTACCTGTTTCGCAATCAGATCCAGGGTTCTGTCTCAATGATGTTAATACAGGGTACTTTCTCACACTTCCACTCCTCAGTCTTGGGGTCGAAGGTAGAGTTAACAAAGCACTTCCAGTTCTCATCATCAACCTGCGGAAAATCTGAGCGATAGTAGAAGCCTGGGAAACGGGATTCTTTCCGGAACTCAATGTGACGAATATGGGTCTCAACACACCAAATACGATGGTAATTTTCCCAACAACGCAACAACTCATGAAGATCGCCGGCAGCCATCTTGGCAGCATCTTCACGAAGCATCCGCAGAAGATCCAGACATATATTCAGCATCTTGCCTGAGGTCATATAGTATGTGGCAACACCGCCGCCATACTCATCAGTGGCCTTCATCAGACGCATCATCAAGCCGGCAGGTTTCACATAATTAGGATTGACATCGGCAGAGGTACTGGCGCCGATGAACTCGTGATAGAGCTTAACCGGGGCGTAAACTTCGTCAGCCAGTTCCTGAGCGGTCTGTGAAAGTTCCGGAGTAAAGTCAGCATGATCGCGAACATATTTTACCATCTGCTTAGCGATGATACGACCCTCAGCGTGGGAGCCAGAGGAGAATTTATGCCCGGAAGCACCAACGCCGTCACCGGCAGTAAAGAGGCCGTTAACCGTAGTCATCCGGTTATATCCCCATTTATACTTATGCGAACGAGGCCCATCGATAGCGGGAACCCAGTCTTCATCAGGGCCGGAACACCAGATACCACAACAGCCGGAATGAGATCCCAGCATATAGGGTTCGGTGGGCATAATTTCAGAACCAACCTTCTCCGGCTCAATATCCAAACCAGCCCAGAGACCAGCCTGACCAACAGACATATCCAGGAAGTCTTCCCAAGCCTCAGACTCCAGCTCCTTCCAGTACTTCTTCAGGGCCTTCTCGTCCATTCCCTCAGCCTTCTTAGCATCCAGGAAGGAGTTCAAGGCAACGTCAGTAGCCATGAAGATCGGGCCACGACCTTCTTTCAGCTCGTTCAGCATCAGATGGTTACGCAGGCAGGTGGGAGTCACCGCAGAGGCGCCGTAAGGCATAAACTTTTTCAACTCCTCCGTAGCGGAATCACTATTGGCATAGAACTCACCAAGACCGTTCTGGACTCTGCCCTTAAAGAGCAGGAACCAAGCGCCAACCGGGCCATACCCATCTTTAAAACGAGCGGGGGTGAAACGATTTTCCATCATGGTCAAAGTAGCGCCTACCTGAGCGCACATGGTGTAAGTAGAACCGGCATTCCAGACAGGATACCAGGCACGGCCTTTACCTTCACCTGTTGAACGGGGACGGAAGATATTTACCGCACCGCCACAGGCCACGGACATTACCTTACATTTGAAAACGTGTACTTTGTTTTCACGGGTAGAGAAACCAACAGCGCCGGCAATGGTGTTGTCGTTATTCTTGTCAAGCAGCAACTTGACGATAAAGATTCTTTCCAGGCAGTTTTCCTCGCCCAGAGCGGCCTTGGCAGGCTCAGCAACGATGCACTTATAAGACTCACCGTTAATCATGATCTGCCATTTACCGGTACGCACAGGCTGACCGCCTTCCGTCAGGGTCTTGGCTTTGGCCTTGCCAACAGCACCATTCAAGGTATGACCGGCATCGTCCTTCTTCCAGATGGGCAGACCCCATTCCTCAAAGAGATGCACGGAATCATCAACGTGACGACCCAGATCGTAGATCAGATCCTCACGCACAATACCCATGAGGTCGTTACGAACCATCTTGACGTAATTCTCAATGGGATTATCACCAATATAGGTGTTGATGGCTGAAAGCCCCTGAGCAACGGCGCCGGAACGCTCCATTGCGGCCTTATCAACCAGGGTGATTTTCATATCGGCCGGAGCCCATTTTTTAATCTCAAAAGCGGTGCCGCAGGCAGACATACCGCCGCCCACAATCAGCACATCGGTATCGTGCTCTACAATTTCCGGATCAACTACCGCAGCAATTTCACCAATCGGCTTATTTGGTAACGCCATATTATTATCCTCCTAAAAAGTATATTTTGGCTAAGTTATTAAGTGAAGTTATTTGGCCATCTTGGCTGGATCGGGGTTCTTCAGCGGCTTCTCGGTAGAGAGAAGTTCATCATCGAGATTGGCGCCCTTCAGATCCAGATAGGCGTTAGCGGATCCCTCAGCGGTAGTCCGGATCGGGAATTTAAAGCGTTTAATATTGCCATTACGGAACTTAACCGTCCACATAATGGAATCAGAACTCCGCATCGGATGCACCTGACCACCCAGGGGCACAAAGTCAGAGTAGCCACGAACCGCAATGGCGCCCTGAGGACAAATTTTAACGCATGAATAGCACTCCCAGCAGGCATCAGGCTCTTGGTTATAAGCCTTCATTTCCTCTGTATTCAGCACCATCAAATCGTTCGGGCAGATGTACATACAGGCAGTCTTATCGCCGCCTTTACAACCGTCACATTTTGAAGGATCTACAAAACTCGGCATTTAAATACCTCCTCACATTGGATTGAATATTAGACGCCGCATTTTACGACGCCAAAAAAAAACAACAAGCAAAACCCATTATCAGCCAATCGTCTTTGCGCGGGGGAAAAAACACGCGAGCAAAGTTCAACGGAAAGCCAAAAATAAATTTTGCTATACACCAGAAATATTGTGCCGTTCACCCGCCAAAGCGCACAACCACCCCGCTGAAACGTAACTACTCAGCAAAAATCACTAACGAGCAAACCCCAATTTTTAAACCGTCTTTTAAATATTCCCCTGGCAAAAGTCAAGTGAAAAAAGTTCTGGCACTATCATTAAATTCCCCTGTCACGGGATTATCCCCAGGCGGCCTCCCAAAATATATTTGACAAGCACCATAAGTGATGATTAGGGTGTGGCCGATTAAGGCAGGCTCAGGCTGAGCGGTTCGATAAGCTCAGTGAACAATATATATTTTCACCCAAGGATAATTAATGACAGCACAAAACTCAGACCGCAAATCAGGAGTCCCCGGCCAGGATAAAAATCCTAGCCATATCATGCCCCACAAATTAACACTGGACAGCAAGATAAAATTTCACTGTCATCCGGGGGTCTCCTGTTTTACCGAATGTTGCGGCCATATCGATATTATTCTCACCCCCTTCGATATCATTGGTCTGCGCAAGAGGATCGGCATTGACTCCGATGAATTTCTGCTGCGTTATACCAAACCTGTTTATATCCAGAAGACGGATATGCCCGGCGTCCAGATTAACCTGACCAAAGAAGGACGCTGCCCCTTCGTAACCGAAGAAGGCTGCCTGGTTTACAGCGACCGGCCTTCCGCCTGCCGCTACTATCCGGTTGGCATGGCCGATTTTCACGAGGGCACCCAGGAAGAACAGGACACCGAAAAATTTTTCTTTCTGGTTAAGGAGGATTACTGCAAGGGCCATGAGGAAGATAAGGTTTGGACAATCCGCGAATGGTTGGCCGATCAGGAGTTGGATAGGCGGGATGAGCTGAACAAGGGTTGGATGGAATTGGTTATGCGGCGCAAATCATTCGGCTATCAGGCAACCCTGAGCGAACAGGCGCAAAAGATGTTTTTTATGGCCACCACAAATACGGAAAAGTTCAGGGACTTTATCTTTAACAGCTCTTTTTTAAGCACCTATGAGGTGGACAAGGAAACACTGGAGCAAATTAAGGAAGATGATATTGCCCTTTTACGATTCTCCTACCTGTACCTGGCGTCATCACTATTCGGCACCGATGATCTGAAAATCAAAGAACAAAAGATAAAGGAACGCGTCAAAGAGGTGGAAGCCAAACGCGGCAACGCCGAGGAAAACGCCAAGAAGCTTTACGATGAATTGCAGCAAGACAAAGAGATGATGCGAAAGCGGCTGGCGGAGAAAAATAAGCCCGTGTAGCTGTTCAGCCCAGTTCCCCTA
>JAADIV010000011.1 GCA_013151175.1 Deltaproteobacteria bacterium
CAATAATATTTTATATCAAGTCCATATAAATTGGAGATAATGCCAACTTTGAATATACCAACATGGGAGCGTGGTTTGTTGACCGCTAACGCCAAACCGCTCCTTTTGTTTCCTATCTTACTTTTGTAACAGAAATTTGGTGCGAAGGCATCAAAAAGGCGGTAAAGCTTGTTCTCAAGTTTACCATAAGAACCCCAATATCATATTTGAGAAAGATAAATATACATCCATATAGTATTTATACCTATATTTTTCTTGACCTCACCATTCAGAATGTTTACTTACAACTATTGCAACGGCTAATTTGTCCCATTTTGATATTTTCAAGGAGGCGGTATGAACAAAGAAAAGAAAATTGAAAGTTTATCAACTGAAAAGAGGGTTTTTTCTCCCCCTCAGCAAGGACAGGAAAATGCCTGCGTTAAGAGTATGAACGAATATGAGACTCAATACAAGCGTTCAATGGATGATCCCGATGGCTACTGGGGTGAACGTGCTGAGGAGCTGCTCACCTGGGACAAAAAGTGGGATACGGTTCTTGATGCCGATATGTATAAGCCGGAGATAAAATGGTTTGACGGTGGCAAGCTTAATGTCTCGTACAACTGTCTTGATCGGCATCTCACCAATGGCCGCCGCAACAAGGCCGCCATTATCTGGCAAGGCGAGCCGGAAGAAGACGTCAAGGTTTATACCTATCAGATGCTGCACACCCAGGTCTGCCGCTGCGCCAACGCCTTGAAAAAACTTGGCATAAAAAAAGGTGACCGGGTCGCCATCTATCTGCCCATGATTCCGGAGTTGGCCATCGCCCTGTTAGCCTGCAGCCGCATAGGCGCTATCCATTCCGTCGTTTTTGCCGGATTCTCCGCCCCCAGCCTGAAAAGCAGAATTAATGACTGCCAGGCCAAGGTTCTCATTACCGCCGATGCCGTATTACGAGCCGGTAAGACTATTCCGCTTAAAGGCAATGCCGATGCGGCCCTGGATGGCTGCGACAGCATTGAACACACCATTGTGGTAAAACACGGCGGCAACGATATTAATTTTGCCAAAAACCGGGATCTGTGGTGGCACGAGCTATTGGCCGGCGATGATATCAGCGACCAATGTCCGCCGGAATCCATGGACGCGGAAGACCCGCTTTTTATCTTATACACCTCCGGCAGTACCGGCAAGCCCAAGGGGGTGGTGCATACCACCGGCGGTTACCTGACCTACACCGCCCACACCTGTCAGACCGTTTTTGATATAAAGGACGATGATGTTTACTGGTGTACCGCCGATATCGGCTGGATCACCGGCCACAGCTACATCCTCTACGGGCCGTTAGCACTTGGCGCTACTTCATTGATGTTTGAAGGCGTACCAACCTATCCGGCCCCCAACCGTTTCTGGCATATCGTGGAAAAATTCAAGGTTAATATTTTCTACACCGCCCCCACCGCTATCCGGGCCTTGATGCGCTTTGGAGATGAATACGCCCAAAAGAATGATCTTTCTTCCCTGCGTATTTTAGGCACGGTTGGCGAACCAATAAATCCTGAGGCCTGGATGTGGTATCACGAGATGATTGGCAATAGCCAGCTGCCCATTGTGGACACCTGGTGGCAAACAGAAACCGGCGGCATCATGATTTCTGCCCTGCCCTACGCCACACCGCTGAAGCCAGGTTCTGCCACCCGGCCGCTGCCAGGCATTGACGCTGCCATTTATAACGAAGAGGGCCAAGAGGCGGCAGTCAATGAGGGCGGTCGTCTGGTCATTAGAAAACCATGGCCCGGTATGCTGCGCGGTATCTATGGCGATCCCGCCAGATTCAAGAAGACCTATTTCACTCGTTTCCCCGGCATTTATGACCCGGAAGACGGCGCCCGTAAAGACGAAGACGGCTATTTCTGGATTATGGGCCGTCTGGATGATGTGATCAATGTCTCCGGCCATCGTTTGGGTACGGCAGAAATAGAATCGGCTCTGGT
This sequence comes from Deltaproteobacteria bacterium, assembly GCA_013151175.1. Classification (GTDB taxonomy): domain Bacteria; phylum Desulfobacterota; class Desulfobulbia; order Desulfobulbales; family VMSU01; genus JAADIV01. Next base: position 1,980 of record JAADIV010000011.1, read on the forward strand.
AGCCAACAAGAATGTGGCCGAGGCCGCCGTGGTCGGCGCCCCCCACGCGATCAAGGGCGAAACCATTTACGCCTATGTAACCCTGAAGGCTGGAATTGTGCCAACTGAAGAATTAACCGCCGAGCTACGGAAATGGGTCAGGGCGGAAATTGGCCCGATTGCCACTCCGGAGTTTATCCAGTTTTCCGATGGCCTTCCCAAGACCAGATCCGGCAAAATTATGCGGCGAATTTTAAGAAAAATAGCCGCCGGAATGCATGAAAAACACGATTTCGGAGACACCTCAACCCTGGCCGATCCCGGCGTGGTTGATATACTGGTAAAAGGAAATCTCGGCTTAATATCGTAAGGTAATCTGGGGAACAGGGGTAGCAAGGACACGCAGGTCTGTCCCTGCTACCTCTGTTCCCTTGCACCTGCACCTTAATTGCCGTCTCCCGCCCCCCGCAGCCTTGCCGCCAGCTCCGTTACCGCCATGGCATAGCGGTTTGAATTATTCCACTTGGTAATGGCCTGAAAATTGGGATAACCCGCCACGTAGCGCATTTTATTGTGCGGGAGCTCCAAACCCACCACCGTCAACGGCCGGTCATCATGAGGCTCAGGCAGGGCTATCTGTTGGAGATCCCGAATCCGCCGCCAAGACAACAGACCTTTGCGGCCCCGCTTATAAGCGGCCCGCAGTGGCTCAGCCTTTAACTCGTGACCCAATTCCACATATACGGGAGCCTTAAAAACCCAGTGGAAACTATGCAGATAATTGGCAATACTGGCCAGAACATCAGGCACGGAGTTCCAGACGTCCCGTCTGCCGTCTCCATCAAAATCCACTGCGTACTCTCTGAAGCTAGTGGGGATAAACTGGGTCTGACCGAAGGCCGCCCCGTAAGAGCCGTTGCTAGTCAGCGGATTGACCTTGTTTTTTCGGCAAAGCAATAAATAGCTGATCAACTGGCGGCGATAAAAAGTCCGGCGGCGGGGGTAGGCGTCAAACATGGTGTTCAGGGTACGAAACATATTAAACACCCCCTGATGCCGACCATAGCGCGATTCCATCCCCCAAATGGCCACAACAATTTGCCGTTCCACTCCAAATTTATTTTCCACCCGATCAAGAACCGCCTTATAACGCCGCAGTAATTTCCGCCCCTGGGCAACCACTTGGGCATTAATAAAAATGGGATAATATTTATAATACGGCAGGGCCTCATACTGCTTATCCATCAGCTCCAGAACCCGTTTACGAATCTTTACTCCGGCAAAGAGCCGCGATAATTCTTCCCTGGAAAAGCCATCGCCGCTCAGTTCCTTAAACAGGGCGGTATATCTTGGGCTGCTAAGGTCAATAACCTGACCGTCCTGCACCAGATCCGCCGCCAGGGGCTTTGCCACCCGGCCCAATGACGGCCCGGCGCCGAGCATAACCATAAGAACCGCTATAATTGGATAAAAACATATTTTTCTCATCATCATTCCCTTGTGGCGGATATAGCAGGCGGTATGGACGCCTTCCTGAAATCGCTCCAATTGTTTTCCCCGAGGCCATCCCCTGCGGCAAGGGTTCCATTTTTCCAGAGAATGGTCAATAGTTTTTAGATATTTACCCAATTAATCTTAGCGTTGTCCGGTATAGTTTTCCCAAAAAAGATGGAATGAAGCGCGGTTACGAGAGCGGGGACAGGGGGCAGCAGCAAAATAGCGGGCATAAAAAAAGCGCTTAGCCCCAAAACAGGCTAAGCGCTTGATACTAATCTGGTGCCGGGACCAGGATTTGAACCAGGGACACACGGATTTTCAGTCCGTTGCTCTACCGACTGAGCTATCCCGGCGGAGTAACATCGCTGCTACGCAACGAATGAGTCCGCTAATATATTGAAGCGGCTTATACTTGTCAAGCTGTTTCTAACTCCGCTCAGTAGAGGGGATGGACAAAGACGCTGATGCGGACTAGAGCTTGGCCATATTCAGTTTCATGACGTATTTAACGATGCCGTCAGCCAAACCATCGGCCAGGGCATCCAGGTATTTATCACTACGAAGCCGCCTGGCATCAGTGGGATTGCTGACAAAGGAAATTTCGGCCAGAATAGATGGCATTTGCGCGCCAATCAGGACAATGAAGGGGGCGCTTTTTACCCCATGACTCTTTATACCGCTGTATTTTTGTCTCATATCGTGGAGAAGGTTCTTATTGACTATCCTGGCCAGGCGGGCTGATTCCTCTTTTTTAGAGTTCTTCATCAAACTACTGAGGATCTTTTGCAGATCACTGATATTTTTCGCCGAAGAGGCATTTTCACTGGCGGCCAACTGCATATCCCGCTTATTACTCGTTAAATCCAGATAATAAACTTCGATACCGCTAGCCTGCGGGGAATGCGCCGAATTGGCATGAATTGAAACAAAGAGATCGCCTTCTTTGGTATTGGCAATAGCTGTCCTTTCCTCCAAAGGAATAAAAACATCACTATTCCTGGTCAAAATCACCTGACAACCAAGCGTCTTGGTCAATTTTCGCGCTAACTTTCTGGCCACCTTCAAGACTACATCCTTTTCACGCAGACCCCCAATACCAATGGCGCCGGGATCTTTACCACCATGGCCCGGATCCAGAATTATTCTCTTGATTCCCAACCCCAATTGTTGGGCCAGGGTCGGATGATTGGGGACACATATTGACTTACCTTGCCGTTTGCCCCTGCCGGCGCGGCCCTTAACGTCAATTACGATCCGAAATGGTTTATGCAGACTGAAAATTTTATAATCGTATATCGACTGCGTATCCAGGACAACCCGGCCCACCGTGGGCTTATACTGAGCGCTGCGTACTCGTAGCAACAGACCATCCTGCACCAAAATTTTCTTCTGCATCCTAGCGGATACCCGGCAATTATCAAGATTGATATAAAGACGCCGAGGCTTGCCGCCATCCTCCTTAAGCAAAAAATCTTTATATTTTATAGGCTTGGAAACCTCAATCACCACGCGGGTGTAGGTTCTGGTTGACCAGTGGCGCAAATCAGTCATGCGGGCCATGGCGGATATGGCAGACCTGGAATGCGGGTGCTTAGCCGCAACGGCCCTTCTTGTGTGAGCCTCGCTCACCGCCTTTTTTGGGGCTTGGGCGATCTTCCATCGTCGTAAATCGCCAGCCGCCTTGCGCAACATATCACCGTCTGGATAGATGGCCAGGAGACGAGCCAGCACCAGAGCGGCTTTCTTGTAATTACCCTGTTCCAGAGCGTATATTCTCGCGGTATGATACAGGGCGTCATCGGCGTAGGGATGGGCGGGGAAGCGTTTGACCAGTTCGTTATAATAGGAGAGCGCCTCACGCAGATCACCGGCCCCGCCAAAGCGTTTGTACATCCGGTAATAGATCTGCCCCAGGGTAAGCAGACAGGCCGGGGCGCGGCTGGAAGAGATATCCGTTTTATAGGCCCGGATAAAGGCTTGGGCGGTATGCCTCCAGGCAACGGCTGAGTCGGCCAGTTTAGCACTGTATTTAAGCGCGTTATAACGCGCCCTGGCCAAATTATATCGCTTTATGACGATGTGCGTCTTAATCTTGTGATGCCGGCTGGCAGCCGCTACCTGCGGGAACCACGCCTGGCTCAGAACAGCCAGAAGCATGAAGGTTAATAGTATGGGGTAGGTCCGTTTAGTCATTTACCGTATCTGCCATACTTTTCAGTTCATAAATCAGGTTAAGGGCATCCATGGGGCTTAGGCGATCCGGTTCAACCCCCGCCAGCTTCATGTGCAGCGGGTCGGTGGCCGGGGCGAATAATTCCAATTGGCTGGGGGGGCGCCCTGACAGGTTTTCCCCGCCATCGCTTTTGGCAATACAGGGCCTGCCGTATTGGTTCAACTCGCCCTGCTCAATATTAAACAGCAGCTCATTGGCCCTCTTTATCACCGCTTCCGGTACTCCGGCCAGGGCCGCTACCTGAATACCGTAGCTTTTATTGGTGCCCCCGGCTAGCAATTTATGCAAAAAAATTATGGTATCGTTCCACTCCCGTACCGCAATATTGAAATTTTTGACCCGGTCGCTAGTTCTGGCCAATTCAATTAATTCGTGATAATGAGTGGCGAAAATTGTTTTCACCCCCCGGCCATTCTTATGCACCAGATCTTCCGTCACGGCCCAGGCAATGGCCAGACCGTCGTAGGTACTGGTGCCACGGCCTATTTCATCCAGAATAACCAAACTCCTGGCCGTGGCATTATTTAAAATATTGGCGGTTTCGTTCATCTCAACCATGAAGGTTGACTGACCCTGCCGCAGATTATCCATGGCCCCCACTCGGGTGAATATCCGGTCAACCACGCCGATTCTGGCGCGAACCGCCGGTACGAAGCTGCCCATCTGGGCCATGAGGACGATCAGAGCGGTCTGCCGCAGGACGGTGGATTTACCGGCCATATTGGGGCCGGTGATAATCAGCACCTCATTTTTATCCTGATCCAGATGCAGATCATTGGGCACAAAGCGTCCCGGCGGTAATGACTGCTCGATCACCGGGTGGCGGCCCTCAGCGATAATAATTTCCTCACCGTCATCAACCTGCGGCCTGACGTATTTATGCCGCCGGGCCGCCTCAGCCAGACAGGCAAAAAAATCAAGCCGGGCCAGATGATCGGCGGCGGCCAGAATCCGGCCGCTCTGCGCCGCAGCCTGCCCCCTGACCTCCGTGAATAACTGATACTCCAGTTCCACCCGCCTGTCCTCGGCTCCCAGCACCCTGCTCTCAAATTCCTTCAGTTCCGGAGTAATAAAACGCTCGGCGTTTACCAGGGTCTGTTTGCGAATAAAATAATCGGGCACATTAACGCTCTGCGCCCTGCTGACCTCCAGGTAATAGCCAAAAACCTTATTAAAGCCAATTTTCAACTTATTGATGCCAGAGCGCTCCTTCTCCTGCCGCTCCAATTCCAGGATCAGACGTTTGCCATCGGTGGAAATGGCCACCAATTCATCCAATTGCCCATTAAAACCCGGCTTGATTAATTTACCATCCCGCAGGACAATAGGGGCATCTTCCCTGATAGCCCGCTCCAACAGGGCCGCCAAATCCTCCAGGGGATCAAGATCCGCGCCAATGGTCTTAAGATTCTTATCATCCACCGCCGCCAGACGGGTTTTAAGCTGGGGTAATTGAGTCAATGAATGCCGCAAGGCGTTAAGATCCCGGGCATTGCCATGTCCCAGAACAACACGGCTGTTCAGGCGTTCCAGATCATAGACCCCGGCCAGAATCTCCCGCAAATCATCGCACAGCCCCGTGTCCTGATACAGAAAGGCCACGGTATCCAGACGGCGGTTGATAACAACCTGATCCTGGAGGGGGGAGAGAATATTTTTTTTGAGCAGTCTGGCACCCATGGGGGTACGGGTAAAGTCGAGCACCGCCAAGAGAGAGCCTTGCCGTTTACCAGCCGCGATGCTTTGGGTAATCTCCAGATTGCGGCGCGATGACTCATCAATAATCAAGATATCGCCCGGCTCAATGGCGGTGATTTTGGCGATATGGGAAAGATCCGTCTTTTGGGTCTCGGCGATATAGGTGAGCAAGGCCCCGGCCGCGCTCAAACCGACCTTAAGATGTCCGCAGCCAAATCCGCTCAGATTGGTGGTCTCAAAATGTTCCAGCAACTGTTCCCTGGCGGTCTGCAGCTGAAAATCACCATCCGGCCGCGGGCTTAAAAAGAGCTCCGGCAATACCTGCCGCGACAAAGTAACCACCTTTTCCTGTTCCTTGATCTGCGGCTCCGGCGGTTCTTCTGAAAAGATGAGTTCTGAGGGCTGCCAACGAATCAATTCATCACTCAACGCCTGAATATCGGTAAATTCCCCGGTCAGAAATTCACCTGTCGACATATCAATAATGCCAAGTCCCCAGGTGGACTCCTTACCCCTGGATCCGGCAATAGAGGCAATATAGAGGTTACTCTTGTCGTCCAGCAGCTGCTCATCCGTCACCAGACCGGGGCTGATAACCCGAATAACCTCACGTTTCACCACCCCCTTCGCCTCTTTGGGGTTCTCCACCTGCTCACAGATTGCCACCTTAAATCCAGCCTTGACCAGCTTGGCCAGGTAGGTTGTGGCGGCATGATAGGGCACGCCGCAAAGCGGCACTCTATCCTTGTCCGCCTTGCTGTTTCGAGAGGTCAAAGTAATACCAAGCGCCTTGGAAGCGGTAACGGCATCATCAAAGAACATCTCATAAAAATCACCCATACGGTAGAACAGAATGGCATCCTGGTATTGCTCCTTAATCGCCAGATATTGCTGAAGCATGGGGGTAAGATTTGGGGGAGTAGTCATCGCTTTAGCTCAGGTTTGCGGCACGATATGGAAGTGAAGATGATCGGCTTGACCAAGAATATAGACATACGCCAGGGGGCCCAAAGAGTCTTCATGCGCCCGGCACCTCATGAATCGTGGCGCTAAGGGTATCGCCCACGTTGAGGAGGGCGTAGGTACCAGGCGCCCCGAAACGGCCAGTGGCCCCGAAGCTGCCCGGATTGATAAACAGAATACCACCCTCATTGTGGCAAACCGGCCGGTGGGTATGGCCATAGACAATACAGTCCACCGCCGCAAATTCGTCCGGCAACCGAGCCTCAAAATCGTAGGCATAGCCGGAATTATGAATCAGACCGATGGTAAAACCGCCAAGGGGAATGGTCAGCTTGCGGGGCACAGCCCGGCGGCTGGCCTGGCCGCACATATTGCCATGAACCGCATATACCTCTTTATCGGCGAAGGCCGCCAGAATGGCGGGAGAGGTTAAATCCCCGGCGTGCAGAATCACTGAAGCCCCGGCGAAACAGACTGCCGCCGCCCTGGCAAATTCAGGGGTTATTTCCTGGAGATGGGTATCCGACAGGATACCAACTGTAATTGCTTGCATGACCAGGCAAAGTAATACAATCGCCCCCAAATCTCAACCGTTATGAGGGACGGGACTTCACCCATTTTTTATGGCTCCTCGATGATCGCCCAATTTCCGTTAGGAGGACAGAACATCCACATGTTACACCATTGCGAACTCTGAAAAATTAATTTATTCTTTCTCCCTTGACTCTGAAGTATTGTTCAGGGTTTATGTTGTTGTTAACCAACTAATAAATCTTTCATTCTTAAAGAGGTTTTTTACATGAAAATTGGCGCAGTAGCAAAACAAGCTGGAATTAGTGTTGAGGCTGTTCGATTTTATGAAAAACAGGGTCTCATAAATACACCATTACGTAATGATTCAGGTTATCGGGTTTATTCCGCAGACATTACGAACCAATTAATGTTTGTAACTCGTGCAAAAGAGCTTGGTTTTTCGCTAAAAGAAATCAAGGAGCTTTTATTACTGCGAAATTCACCTAATATTACCTGCGCTGAGATAAAGCATCAAGCCGAAAAAAAAATAGCGGACATTGAACGCAAAATCAAGGATCTAAAACTAATCAGAGATTCCTTAGTACAATTAACTAATTCATGTCCTGGGATAGGGACAATAAAAAAGTGTCCAATATTAGGGAAAATAGATAACAAAAGTGAGGTGATATAATGACTTTAAAGAAAACATTATCAGCACTTCCAGGTATTGGTGTTTCTTTATTGCCTAGATTAACATGACCCGCCTGTTGGCCTGCTTATGCAGGCCTTTTAAGCTCGGTCGGGCTAAATTTTTTGATTGGTGACATATATCTTCTGCCACTTACAATATTTTTCTTATTAGTCACCATCTCAATTTTTGGATACAAGGCAAAACATAGACATGGATATGGGCCATTTTATGTTGGTTTCCTTGCATCTGTATTAATTGTAATTGGAAAATTTTATCTTGATTCCAACTACTTAGTATATGGAGGAGCAATTATTTTACTAATAGTATCTATATGGAATGCTTGGCCAAAGAGAGGCGCCGCTCAAATGCCACTAAAACCATTAGATGCTATCCAACCCAAACCAAGCAATGGAGGTGAATAAAATGAATACCAGAAAAATAGAAATTTTTAGTGCAGGGTGTCCTCTCTGTGAAGAAACAATAGAGATGGTTAACCGTTTGTCTTGTTCTTCATGCGAAGTGGAGATTGTTGACATGAAGGATATTAAAGGTGCAACAAGAGCAAGAGAACTGAATGTCCGTACAGTCCCCGCTGTAGCGATTAACGGAAAGCTTGCTGAGTGTTGTGCAAATAATGGCCCTGACGAAGCAATTTTACGAGGAGCAGGATTAGGGCAAACCATAGGTTAATTTCTCAACTCAAAATACCATGATGTCGGACAGTATTTCTGGCATCGTGGTATTTTTTTGGAGTCAAACGACCAAGCCCACCGGCAATTTTGCGGGTGTTCACAATTCATATGTCAATATAAAAATCGATTAAGGAAAGCTTCTTGGCGGGTGACCTGTCATGAGGGAGGGCTTAAAACCCGGCGCCTGAATAAATCGTTATCCTGTAAATTATCCAGACCTGGTTCTGTGCGCATACTGATGATATGGCCGGGATTGGCCTTGGCCATATCGCCGTCTTTGTTGGCCATAGCGATAATTTTCACCTGCCGCTGTTTGAGGCCGGGCCCTAAATGTTCAATTACGTCACCAACAAAAAGCTGATTTCTGACCTCGACAAATTTGGCGGCGCCAACCGGCCTGACTACACCCACCGGCACATGCGTCTGCTCATATTTAATCCCCTGATAGAGCATATCTTCCGGCGCGGGCGGCCCGGTAAAAAAATTCTCGGTATAACCCCTGGAGCCAATCTTTGCCAATTCGGCCCGATAGTCATCCGGCAGGCGCAAATCGGCCGGATTTACAGTGGGCGTCATCCTGGCCGCCAGGTAATCCAAAGCGGCCCGATAGAGGCGCGTTACCGCCCCCACGTAGTAAATACTCTTCATGCGTCCTTCAATCTTCAGGCTGTCCACCCCGGCGGCCAGCAACTCCGGCAGCCGATCCAACAGACAGAGATCCTTACTGTTAAATATATAGGTGCCATGGCCGTCTTCCTCCACCGGGAAATATTGCCCCGGCCGCTTTTCTTCCTGCAAGGCATAGCGATACCGACAGGGATGGGCGCAGTTGCCATGATTGGCATCGCGCCCCGTCATATACAAACTTAAAGAGCAGCGGCCGGAATATGATATACACAAGGCCCCGTGCACAAAGACCTCCAACTTCAAAGACACGTCCCGCCTGATAGCAATAATCTCGGCCAGCGACAGCTCCCTGGCCAGATTCACCCGGCTTGCCCCCTGGCGCTGCCAGAACATGGCACTGGCCTTATTGGTAATATTGGCCTGGGTACTGATATGAATATTAATCTCCGGCACGCATTCCCTGGCAAGAGAAAAGATACCGGGATCAGCAATAATCAGGCCGTCCACACCAATCTCCCGCAGAAACAGAAGATATTTTTGCAGATCCCGCAAATCACAATTATGGGCCATAATATTAATGGCAATAAAGGCCCTGACCTTGTGAGCATGGGCATAAGCCACCGCCTCGGCCATTTCCTCCGCGTTCAGAACGGCATGCGCCCGCAGGCTGTATGGGCCGCCACCCATATAGACGGCATCAGCCCCGTAGTGCACGGCAATCTTAAGTTTATCCAGACTGCCAGCCGGAACAAGAAGTTCCGGGATTATCTGTCTGCGGGCATTTGTCTTATTTTGTGTCATTTATTTAAATTCAGGGTTAAATTGGCGAAATTACAAAGGGGCCTGACTTTTTACGACGTTATATGTATATTCAAGTTTATGCGAATGGAACAAATACCTAAAACTGCCAAAATTATGGTGGCCATGAGCGGCGGCGTTGATTCATCAGTAACTGCGGCTCTGTTGCGACAAAAAGGCCTGGAGGTTTCCGGGGTCTTTATGCTGCTAGGTCAAGCAGGCGCGGCAGAACAAGCTGCCAAGGTGCAAAAAATTGCCGATTTCCTGAAGATCCCCTTCACCCCCCTTGATTTAGAGGCGGAGTTCAATCTACAGGTGCTGAGCTATTTCTCCAAGAGTTATTTGCGGGGCAAAACGCCAAACCCGTGCATGGTCTGTAATAAAACCATAAAATTTGGCAAGTTACTGGATTATGCCCTGGGCCAGGGTATGGATTATCTGGCCACCGGCCATTACGCTGAAACCACCACCGGAGAGGACGGCATAACCAGGCTGTTTTGCGGGGCAGACCCTAAAAAGGATCAAGCCTATTTTTTAAGCCGCCTAAGCCAAGCACAGCTGGCAAAAATTGTATTTCCCCTCGGCGGAACAACCAAAAAAAAAGTATATGAAACGGCGGGTGAATTAGGGCTTACCGGACTGCATAACAGCTCCGAAAGCCAGGATATATGCTTTATGGACGGCCGCTCTCTGAAGGAGTATTTTGCCGATATGCCAGAGGCTAAATCTGGTGATTTTATCACTGCCAGCGGTGAATCCAAGGGCCGCCATACCGGGATTTGGCATTACACCGTGGGCCAGCGCCGGGGACTTGGTATTCCCGACACCACCCCCTATTATGTAACCGGGCTGGATGCCGCGACAAACAATGTCATCATCGGCAAGGATCGTGACCTCTGGCATAGAACCTTACAACTGAAAACGATTAACTGGCTATCGGGACAGGCCCCCCGGCTGCCCGCCGAATTCACGGTTAAAATTCGCTATCGGCATAATGGCGCTGCCGCCTGTGTCCGGCTGCGGGATCAACAGTTAACCATGGAATTCAAGGAACCGCAGCGTGCCATTACGCCCGGCCAATTCGCCGTTCTATACCGCCATAACGAGGTTATCGGCAGCGGGGAAATTTGTTAACAAATTGATGAACAATAGAGAGAAAACAGTAGCCATCACCACCCTGGGCTGCAAGGTGAATCAATACGAATCGGCTTCATTTGTCAGCCGCCTCCGTGAACGTGGCGCGAGATTTGTGCCATTTTCGCAGAAAGCCGATATATATATCATCAATAGCTGCGCGGTTACCGGCAAGGCAGGCGCTCAGTCCCGACAGATGATCCGCCGCGCCCTGCGCACCAATCCAGCCGCCAGAGTTATCGCCACCGGCTGTTATAGCCAGATTGCCCCCCAGGAGGTACAGGGACTTGCCGAACAGCCTATCCATATAGTCGGCAATAACAGGAAAGACCGCCTGGTAGAGTTGGCCCTGGCCGACAACCCGCCTGACCCGCCCATGGCGGATGATATTGGCCGCAGCCGCGAAATCTGCTCAATGCCGGTACGACGTTTCCAGGGCCGCACCAGAGCCTATCTGAAAATAGAAGATGGCTGCAATAATTTCTGTACCTATTGTATCGTTCCATACACCAGAGGCAGAGTTCGCAGTCTGCCGCCGCCGCAAGTTCTGGAGCAGGCAAAGATATTTGCCGCTGAAGGTTATAAGGAGATTGTCTTGACCGGCATTCATGTGGGGATGTATGGTTCAGACCTGGCAGCATCCAGTTCCCTGCTTGAGTTGGTGCATCTCCTACAGGAGACGCCAGGCAATATGCGCTACCGCATCAGTTCTCTTGAACCAGGTGAATTGGACAACGACCTGCTGCATTGTCTGGCAGGGGCCGACAAATTTATGCCGCATTTTCACCTGCCCCTGCAAAGCGGCGATCCGCATATTTTAAAAAAAATGAACCGGCACTACACGGTGAATGAATTTAGCCGAGTGGTAAACAATATTATGGATGTCATGCCGCAGGCGGCTATTGGTCTGGACACATTAATAGGTTTTCCGGGCGAAGACGAAACGATGTTTGCCAATACCTATAAACTGATTGAATCGCTGCCGATCAGTTATCTGCACGTCTTTCCTTATTCCAAAAGGCCTGGTACTCCGGCCGCAAAAATGACGGATCAGGTACCGGCAGCAGTGAAAAAAGAGCGGGCCGCCCGTCTCCGTGAGCTGGATCATAAAAAACGCACCGCCTTCTATAACCGCCAGATTGGCGTAATTCACCGGGTTCTGGCTGAAAACAAGAATAATCGCTTTAAGATGATGAAGGGGTTCAGCGAAAATTATGTGCCAATTTATTTCCAGAATCAACAGATCCTCAGCAATACCCTTGTAGACGTGAAGGTTGAGCGGACAATGGACAAAAATGTGTTTGGAGTTATAGTCGAACGATGATAGGCGAAATTATTGCCATAGGGGATGAACTAACATCTGGAAGAATACTTAATTTAACCAGTAATTTCGCAGCGTACCACCTATTTGCTATGGGCCATGAAATCGTTGCCATGGCCACTATTGGCGATTCACCGGAATTCATTGGCCAAGCCCTGAAAAAGGCCCTGGCCCGCGCCGACTTCATCATCGTTACCGGCGGCCTTGGCCCTACCACTGATGACCTCACCACTGCGGCGGTAGCCAAGGTACTGGAACGACCGGTAACCTTCCACCCGGAAATACAGGCCCAAATCAAGCACTACTTGGCCTCTCATCCCAAACCAGACGGCATAACGGCCGGTATCGATCTCAACAAACTTGCCTGGCTGCCAAGGGGCGCCGAGGTATTAAAACCGGCTGGTAATATGGCCGGTTATGTCCTGATCCACACCGAAAAACCGATATTTTTCCTGCCCGGCGTACCCCAGGAGATGCAGGAACTCTTAAAGGACTGCGTTCTGCCGCGTCTGCGCAGATGGCCGGGCCGGGCTCATCGTCAGGTTAAACAGCGGCTTTATCGCATATTCGGTTTGCCAGAGACCGAAGTAAACCAGAGAGTTCGGCACCTGGAGGGCGATAATTCCCTGGTGCGCCTGGGCTATTATCCCGTTTTCCCGGAGGTTCACCTCAGCCTCACCGCCTTGGGCGCCACAGACGAGGAAAGCTCCTCTTTGTTCCAGATCTTCGACCGGCGGATTAAAGAGGCCCTTGGCGACTATATATACGGCTTTGGTGATGAGACTATGGCTGTGAAGGTAGGTGAGCTTGCGATCCAAAAAAAGGTCAAGTTGGCAATTGCCGAATCATGCACCGGCGGTCTGATTTCTCACACCATTACCACCGTGCCTGGCAGCTCAAATTATTTTTTAGGTGGAATAGTCTCTTATAGTAATCAGTTAAAGATGGATGCCCTGGGGGTAGAACCGGAGACTCTGGCCCGCTATGGCGCCGTAAGCGCTGAAACCGCCATGGCCATGGCCCACGGCATAAAAAAGATAAGCGGCGCAGATATCACCGTAGCCGCCACCGGCGTTGCCGGCCCTGCCGGCGGTTCCGGGGAAAAGCCGGTGGGAACCGTATATTTTGGCTTGGCAACCCCGGATAATTGCCGCCATTATCTCCACCACTTCTCCGGCAGCCGCACCATGATTCAGGCCATTGCCAGCCAAACAGCCCTGGATATCCTGCGCAAAAATCTTATGGAATTTCAATAACTCCAAAATTAGTCGACAACGAAATTTATCCTTGCAATTATTTGGGAAATTATTTAGTAATATTTATCAACAGTAATTTTAGTTATTGGGTCTTTCTGGCCGGCTTATCTTAAATTTATAAATTAATGAAGGAGAATATTATGCAAAAATGGGAATGCCCTTGCGGTTATATATACGATCCAGCGGAAGGTGATCCGGAAAGCGGTATTGAACCGGGAACCTCTTTTGCAGATCTGCCTGATGATTGGGTCTGTCCTAAATGCGGCGCTGAGAAAGAAGATTTTTTTGAGGCATAATTGGATCGTAATTCAGCAGTCTTTACACCCTATCCGTTTACCATCGGCGAGAAAATAAAAATTACCGGCGGCAAACGGGCGGGTGACTGGGAGGTTGTCGGTCTCACCGACTCCAAGGTTAAGTTGCGCTGTCCAGTTTCCGGCCGGGAGTTTGAATGGGCCAGGTTTTGTTACCAGCTGACCGACTTAAGCATTGGACAAGCGGGATAAGACCTTAACTTTGGGTCGTGATGTCCGGGCAAGTTTTAAGGCACTAACCCCGATAAGCGGGATAAGTGCCTTAACAGCAGCTTGTGGTGTACAGGCATACAGGATATTTTTATATTTCTTGTTTTTTTTTATGTCTTTAAGAAGTTTTAAGGCACTAAATAATTACGAAATTCAGGCGCCTCCTTGCCTTATCCACACTCTCTAGCCGTACCCGCACCTCGGTACCAATCTGGTAAACCTTATTGCGACGTTGGCCAATGAGGCGGTGGTTCTTTTCGTCTAACTCATAGTAATCATCAGCTAGATCCTGAATAGCCACCCCGCCGCTGATGAATGATTCCAACAGTTCCACAAACAGGCCAAAGGAAGAAACCCCAGAGATCAAAGCATCGAACTCCTCTCCGACCTTGTCAGCCATATAACGCACCTTCATGCGGTCAATCATCTCACGCTCTGCGTCCACCGCCACCCTTTCCCGCAGCGACAAATATTCCCCCGCTTCCTCTGGCGGCGCCGGCGCTTTGCCGCTTTTCCTGGTCAGAAAGGCTGCCAAGGCGCGATGCACCATGAGATCCGGGTAGCGGCGAATCGGTGAGGTGAAATGGGTATAATGACTGGCGGCTAGCCCGAAATGCCCGACATTGTGAGGTGAATAACGGGCCTGTTTCATGGTGCGCAGCAGTAAATTATTAATGATATACTCTTTGGGGCTGCCCTTGACCATGGCCAGAATCTTGCCGAACCAAGCCGGAGTGCCGCTGTCTTCAGGCAGAACCAGGCCCATACTTTGCGCAAAAGTGGAGAAATCGCCAACCTTTAGCGGATCAGGTGTTTCGTGAATACGGTAGAGGCCGTCCTTTAATTTTTGTTCACTGATGGTTTGCGCCACAGCCTCATTGGCCGCCAACATAAACTCTTCAATGATTTGATGGGCAAAATTCCGCTGCCGCCGCCTGATTCCTAGCACCTGGTCATCATCGCCCACCTCGATATAGACCTCCGGCAATTCAAAACCAATACTGCCCCGTTTCTGCCGCTGCCTGAGTAAAAGACGGGCCAATTTTTCCATCCACTTTAGAGGGGCAAGCAGATCAGGATACTGAGCCATGACCCCGGCATCCTGATCGGTGATAATTTGCGCCACTAGGTCATATGTCATCCGATGACGACTCTTGATAACGCTTTTGGCAAATTTTTTGTGTAACAACCGGCCATTTTCATCAAATTCGATAATGGCGGTAAAGGTATAACGCGCCTGATTTGGCACCAAACTGCATAAATCGTTGGAAAGGGCCTCCGGCAGCATGGGCAAAACCCTGGTGGGAAAATAAACACTGGTACCCCGCCGATATGCCTCGTTATCCAATGGCGTACCAACTTGGACATAATGACTAACATCGGCAATGGAGACGTAGAGGCGGAAGCCTGAGTCTATTTTTTGTACCGATACGGCATCATCAAAATCTCTGGCTGTCTCGCCGTCAATGGTAATGTGCAGGGTATCCCTGAGATCAAGGCGCCCCTCATCCACCTTTATATCGTGGCTGATGCCGTCTAATTGTCTCTCCACCGCCGGATCGAAGATATGGGACAACTCAAATTTACGGATTACCATTTCCGTCTGCACCTTCAAGCTGTCCGGATCACCAAGCACCTCAATTATTTGGCCTTTCGGGTAACCCGCTTCAATACCGGAACTCTCCGACTGACGATCAAGCTTAACCACCACCGCCTCGCCGCTTTTGGCCCCCAGACTGGCCGAGGCCGGAACCTGAACGCTAAAGGCGAAACGGCTGTCTTCCGGCTGTACCAGGGCAAATGGCTTGCCGGCAGTGAAAATCCCCACCATTTGGCTAATACCACGCGCCATTATCTTTATTATGTGTCCTTCCGGGCGCTTACCGCCACGGGTTATAAGTTTTAACAATACCCGGTCGCCGTGCCGGGCAGATTTTAGACTGCGCGCCCCCACAAAGATGTCGTCCACGGGCGGCTGACCGGGGGGAATTTCAATGGTGGCAAAGGCGAAACCACGCGGATTTACCGACAGGGTGCCAATATGGTAATCAGCCATATTTTTAACGGTATAAATAGAGCCTGAGGGGGCAAGAATATGACGCTCACATAGTTCCTCCAGTAACAGATGCAGAATCTTGCGGTCATTACGTCCTAGGTCAAGGGCATTTAAAATTTCCGTGCTATCGGCCTTACCGTCATTGCCGATAATAAATCCCAGGATATCATCATCACTGATTGAGCGTTTGCCCTTTTTGAAAAACAGACGTTCATTATCACTGCTTCCCGCCCCCCTTCCCCTGGAATGGCCGTGTCGTTTATTCTTCTGGAATTTTTGTTTATTTTTTCTATGTGTCATTTCATTATACTGCCTGTTAAATTTCTGGCCGGGAAACACGAGCCAGGCGGGCGGCAAAAAAACCGTCCTGAATATCTTCCGAAGGACGGGTATGGAAAAGTCCCTCTTGGTTCACATACGGAAGCGCCTGCTCCGACAGCCATTTCCGCGCTCCACTAATGACAATTCGTGGCTGATTTGCCAAAAATATTTTAAGCACCTCTTCGTTTTCTTCCGGTTCCATACTGCATGTACTATACACAATTATGCCATCGGGGGCCAGAATTTGAGCCGCGTTCTCTAGCAGGGCCACTTGCATCTTTTGAAAATAGGCCAGATCATCGGG
>JAADIV010000215.1 GCA_013151175.1 Deltaproteobacteria bacterium
CCGCAGCCAATATTGAATTTCTTAAAGAGGGATATGTCTCTCAGGAGCCAGGTATCAGGGGGATGAAGCGGCCGTTATCGTAGTAGGTTAGACCTGCTTGGTTGCCGAGATTACGGCCAACTTCTTTATCTTCCAGAATGGCTTTTGCTCTGAGGGCCAGGCCCCGCACCAGTGGATCGTCTGCTGTCAGATATGACCGCAGATATCTCGGAGCCTCTCTGGCTGTTAATAAGGCGCGGCTTTCCTGACTTGCGGCGGCCAAACGGCCCAAGCCCCACATCAGCCCCCGTTGCAGGGCCGGTAGTTCCAGATAAAAACCGTCCTCCCGCATAAAGGCCACCAGGATATGGCTAAACTCCCGCGCCATCTCTGGCAGGCAGGCCATAACTTCCGCCATGGCCTCTGGTACGCCCCAGCCAATACCGCCCGATTCATCGTTCAGCATCCACATGAAACGGCGCATAACGACCCTGGCATCCTCAAGCTCTCCGGCGGCCAGAGCCGCCACCACCAGACCCATGGCGCTCACCGCATACCATTTAACCTGCTCATCACAACTGCATAGGCAGGAGAAGAGGGGTTTCAGCATGGCGGCGGGCGGCTCATGGGCAATTTTAGCCATGGCCTCATCAAAGGTCGAGTCCCGGAGCAAAGCCGTTACGTATTTACTCAAGGCCCGAACCCGCACCGTTGGTTTACGCCTCCGCCTTTACCGCTTGGGCAATCGTTTCTCCCAATGTCTTGCAGCGGGCAAAATCGTCCTCTGTCGGCACATTTTTCACCCGAAAACCGGGATCAACCAGTTCCATCTTCATCTCCTCGATGGCGGTATTCATTAATTTGACCGCCTCACCGCTCCAACCGAAGGAACCAAAAGAGGCGCCTAATTTACCAGTTGGTCGCAAGCCTTTAAGGTAACATAAAAAATCGGCCATTCGGGGTAAGAGACCGTTGTTCAGGGTTGGCGAGCCAAAAATCAGAGCCCTGGCGTCCATGACCTCTGTCATAATATCACTGCGGTGGTTAACCGCTAGATTAAACATCTTAACGTCAACCCCCTGGCGGGAGATCGCGCCGCCAATAGCCCGCGCCATTTTTGCGGTGCTCTTCCACATAGAATCGTAAATTATCAGAACCTTTTCCCTGGTTTCTCCTTTACTCCAATGGTCATAGGCTGTGAGAATATCCCCTGGATTATGCCGCCAGATCAGGCCGTGATCCGGGGCAATCATGTCGATATCCAACTTAAGTTCACCCACAGTTGCCAATAATTTCTGGACATTACGCGAATACAAATTAAGAATATTGGCGTAATATTTTGCCGCGTGCCGGATTACCTCGCCAAGGTCTATTTCATCGACAAAGCGCTCCGTACTGGCGATATGTTGACCAAAGGCATCGCTGGAGATCAGGAGCTTATCTTCCGGGATATAGGAAAACATACTGTCCGGCCAATGCAGCATCTTGGTTTCCAGAAAACGCACCGTTTTTTGCCCCAGGCTGATTGTGTCCCCTGATCTAACCACCTGCAGCGGCCAGTCCTCACGGTGGAAGTGGGATTTGAGTACCTTTTCCCCCATGGGCGAACAAAATATCTTTTCCGGTTTTACCAGGTCAATAATTTCCGGCAGGCAGCCGGTATGATCCATCTCAACGTGATTGATAACAATATAATCAATCCTTTCAGGATCGGTTATTTCCCGCAGATGATAGAGCAGCTCCTCTTTCATATTACTTTTAACGGTATCAAAGAGGGCTATCTTTTCATCCACGGCCAAATAGGCGTTATAGGTCGTTCCCTTATAGGTTGAATAGCCATGAAAATCACGAATATCCCAATCAACCGCGCCAACCCAGTAAACCTTGTCTTTAATCTCAACAGCTCCCATACGTTACTCCAAATTTATCTATATAATAATGCTGTTCCCAGGGGCATGTTTTAAACCTGCCCCTACCTCCTTGACACTTATTCCGTCGTTGGTACAGTGAATATGCGGCTGCCCAAATCCTGATCCAGGGCAAAGAGGCCGCTAGCGTCATTGCCGATCAGTTGTAGTTTATGGACAATGCCGCTGGAGTTGGCCTCTTCCTCAATCTGCTCTGTTATAAACCACTGGAGAAAGATATTGGTAGCGTGATCCCGTTCATCCTGGGCGATATTGACCAAATCGTTAATCAGGCCGGTGACCTTTTGCTCGTGGGTATAGACATGCTCAAAAACGTCAAGGGGTGAATCCCATTCGCCCCTGGGTTGGGCAATGCCGTCAAGAATTATCCGGCCGCCCCGTTCCAGGACAAAATCGTACATCTTCATACCATGAAACAACTCTTCCTGGGTCTGCATCTTCATCCAGTGGGCCATGCCCGCCAGATTAATTGAAGCTAGATAAGAGTTCATCGAAAGATACAGATAGGCCGAATAAAATTCGGCATTTACCTGATCGGCCATGGCCTTCGTCATTTTTTCGCTGAACATACTATCCCCTCCACAGGCCGTGCAAATTGCAATAAGCCCTGGCTGAGGCTTCAGCGGCGTCGATGGCAAAAGATGCCTGCGGCGCGTCACCGGGTTGGAGAAATTGGCGGTACACTTTGTCGCCGGTGTGCAGTTCAATAAACTCTATATAATGCTCATCGGTCATGGGATGAGCCACTGCGCCGACCTTAACCAGAAAGCCATCGGCGGTCTTTTCCACAACCGGCACATGTTTCTCGTGAGCCGCGTCAACGGTATTTTCGCTCATCAGCTGCATGGGCTTGCCGCAGCAGACCAGTTGGCCCTTGCCGCCGTGCAGAACTTCAACGATATTGCCGCATACAGCACATTTGTAAACTTCCATTTTCTCAGCCATTTTATGCTCCTCTTCTATAATTTGTCGATATGACCTAGTACCTCGTAAATCATAAATCTCCGCACCTTACTTGTAATTTGCCGCACCAGCGGCGTTACGACTTCTGTTACATAGCACTGCTATGCGCCGCCAGGCGTGCCTTGCTGGCACGCCAAATTACAGCGTAATCTTACGAAACTTTATGCTTTACGAGGTACTACCAGTTTTCAGCCAATAATTCAAAATAGGCCTGAGGATGGCCGCAGGCTGGGCATGCCCCCGGCGCTTCAGTGCCTTTATGCACATAGCCGCATTTTTTACAAACCCAGGTTTTCTCCTCCTGCCGCTTAAATGTTTGGCCGGTCTCAATATTGGCCGCCAGGGCCAGGTACCTCTTTTCATGCTGGCCTTCAGCCACGGCAATGGCCTTAAAAATGGCGGCGATTTGCTTAAGTCCCTCCTGGGCGGCGGTTTCGGCGAACTCCGGGTACATGGTTACGTTCTCGAAATGTTCCCCGGCGGCGGCGGCCTTCAGATTATCTACCGTGGTGCCTATAACCCCGGCCGGAAAGGCGGCGGTAATCTCCAACTCACCACCAGTCAAAAACTTGAATAACCGCTTGGCGTGAGCCCGTTCCTGCTCGGCTGTTTCGGCGAAAATTTCTGAGATCTGCACATACCCCTCTTTTTTGGCTGCCTTGGCAAAATAACTGTAACGATTTCTGGCCTGTGATTCACCGGCAAAGGCCTTTAATAAATTTTTTTCCGTTTCCGTACCTTTTATGTTCGTCATTGTTTCTCCAAATTAAGTTGTTAATTAATTTCTTAAACGCCAGGATAAAACTGCTCTTGTCCCGGATAAGAGTTTATAAAAAAATAAATAAGGATGCCAGATTTTTTATGTTGGCTCCGAATTTTAATAATGGCAGTCGGGGCAAACCCCGCTCACTTCCAGGCTGTGACCACTAATATGGTAGCCGCTCAGAAGAGCGGCCTCCGTCTCTATACCTTGGATGACTGGCATGGCAAGATCATCAACTCTGCCGCATTTCTGGCAGCGCAAATGATAATGCGGGGTAGTGTTGCCGTCAAACCGTTTTTTTGCGCCACCAACGCCAAGCTTTCTAATCACGCCCTCTTCGGATAATTTCTCCAGGTTACGGTACACCGTGCCGAGGCTTATGTGCGGGAGACGGATACGCACCATATCGTACATCTCTTCGGCAGTGGGATGACTGGTGACAGACTTCAGCTCTTCGATAATGGCTTGCCGCTGTTTGGTCGTCCGGAGTAATGTTGCTGATAGCATAAGCTTACCCTTTTATTGAAGATGAGTGGATGAATAACAGTTACAGCATGACGGTTAGAGTTGATTCTCTATACGAAACATAATAATGATTATCAATCAAATCAACAACTTTATTATTTGCCGCAGGGACTTCTTGACTTTCGGGATATTTTTTGTACATCATCAATGTTAAGGAGAGAAGATGCGTGAATTTATAGACATAATTGTTGTTGATGACAGCCGCGAGATCTGCCGGCTAATTCAGGATAGTTTTGAGCGGGAGAACAATACGCGGTTAACCGCTGTTTATACGGCAGCTGATGCCATTAAGGCCTTGAAAGAGCAGAAGTTTGATGTGGCCCTGCTAGATATTAACCTGCCGGACTATGATGGTCGTGATCTGCTGAGAGATTTACATAAGGAGTATCCGGATCTCCTCTGTGCCATGATAACGGGAGAGGATTCGCCCAGAAGCGCGGTGAAGGCCCTGCAGGAAGGGGCATTCGGCTATTTTACCAAGCCATTCGTATTAGAGGAGGTCGTTCACGATGTTAAGAACGCTGTGGAAAAACGTAACCTTATCCGCCAACTCAAGGTCAGCCGCGCGCGGGTAATTCAACAGGAAAAAATGGCCATCATCGGTCAGTTGGCTGCGGGGGTTGCCCATGAAGTCAATAACCCCGTGGGCTTTATTAACAGTAACCTGACTACTCTTAAAAAATATTTTGGCCGCCTACGGGAATTTGTTACCGCGCAGGATGCCGCCCTGCAACAGCATTCTTCCTCTGACACCGTTAACGAGCTGCGGAAAAAACTGAAAATAGATTATATCCTTGCGGATATAGCTGACCTGATCGATGAATCCCAGGACGGGGCGGAACGGATCAAAAAGATTGTTGAGGATCTCAAGCTATTTTCCCGGCAGGATTCAGGCCAGACCGAGATGGCCGATATTAATGAGGTGATGGCAAGCGCCCTAAACATCGCTTGGAATGAGTTGAAATATAAATGCACCGTTAATAAAGAACTTGGCAAACTGCCACTCACCATTTGCTCATCCCAAAAATTGAGCCAGGTTTTTATTAACATCCTGGTTAATGGTGCCCATGCCATCGCCAAAAATGGCGAGATAAATATAACAACCGCCCAACGGCAGAATGAGATCATTGTTACCATCTCTGACAGTGGGTGCGGTATGTCTAAGGAGGTGGCGGCAAAAATCTTCGATCCATTTTTTACTACCAAGGAGGCCGGCAAGGGTACCGGCTTGGGGATGAGTGTTGCGGCGGAGATTATCAAGGCTCACTCCGGTCGTATTGAGGTGGATAGTACTCCTGGTCGGGGAACCACTTTTACAATCATTATTCCGGTGCGGGAATAGCCGCTCTGCAATTCATAAACAGTTAATTCACCGTGTGTCGCCGGTCTATCGTTATGCATATAAAAAGTATCTCCATAAAATTGTTTTTGCTATTGAGCGCCGCCATTGTCGTTTTTTTTGCTTTTTTCGTTCCCTATAACCACGGGCAATATCAAAAAATTCTGGCTGAAAATATCCAACATATTCGAACCGATCAGACTATCACGGCATATAGCGCCGCTCCCCGCCATTCCCCGGTAGCTGAAGACCTTATTGGGCATCTCAGGTCGAACTTCCTGGCTATTTCCTTTGCCTTTCTGGGGCTTTTCCTTGCCACTTTCCTGGGCATAAAATTTTTGATTCTTAACCGCATTACCAGAATATCCCGTTATTTCGATGCGATTACGGCAACGGATGATTACACCAACATTAGCCATATACACATACGGAGCAAGAACAGCACCGATGATGAGATTGATACCCTGGCCCAAAATTTTAACATACTGGCAGACAAAATATCGGGCTATTATCTTTCTCTGCAGAATGAAGCCGCGGCACGCCGCAAAATAAACAAACAGTTGCAATTAAGGATTGCCATTCATCGCAAGACCCGGGATGAACTAAAAGAACTGCATGATGAGCAGGAGGTTTTGATAGAGAAACGTACCGGGGAGCTTTCCACGGCAAACGCTCGGTTGGAGACAGAACAGCGCGAATTGACAGAATTAAACCGGGAATTGGCGGCGGCCAAGGTTATCCAGGAGAAACGCCGCGAGGCGATGATTGGAGAACGTGAGCAGTTGAACCACCTGTTCAATACGGTGGAAAACGCCAAGCGTGAGTGGGAAGTAACCATGGATTGCATTGGAGATATGGTGCTGCTTACCGATCGGGAAATGGCCATTAAACGCTGCAACGCGGCCGTGCTTGCATTCACCGGCAGGGGATATAAGGAGATGATTGGTAAAAGATGGCCGGATATCCTTGGTGACAGCACTCTGGCAGAAAACGAATTTAACGAATTCAACGATATGGCCACTGAGTATTACCATAAACCATCTAAACGTTGGTTTTACCTGAATGCCCATACTCTAACCCTGGGTGACGGGTCTATTGGCCAGGTTATAACCCTCCATGACTTCACCGCTCAACAAAGGGCAACCAAGGCTCTGGAGGAGAAAAAACACGAGGTTGAAGATGCCTACGCCGAGCTGAAACAGACACAGGGGCAATTACTGCAACAGGAGAAAATGGCCTCTATTGGCCAGTTGGCCGCAGGTGTTGCCCATGAGATAAATAATCCGGTGGGTTTTATTTCCAGTAATCTTGGTTCATTGGCTAAATATGTTGAACGGTTAAGTGGTTTTATAAAATTTCAGGCCGAGATCATCCGGGATGATGCCAACACCGGGGCCATAGAACGCCAAAAGGAGCGGCGGCGGCAATTAAAATTAGATTTTATTCAGGAAGATATTACTGGTCTTATTGATGAGTCTTTGGATGGCTGTGAGCGGGTCAAAAAAATTGTCCGGGATCTAAAGGGGTTTTCTCGGGTGGATGAGGCTGAAAAACAGGACGCCGACATCAACGAATGTTTGGAAACTACCTTGAATATCGCCTGGAACGAACTAAAATACAAGGCTAAAATAGAAAAGGATTATGGCGAGCTGCCGACTATTGAGTGTTATCCCCAACAGCTTAACCAGGTGTTTATGAACCTTCTGATTAATGCCGCGCACGCCATTGAGAAGGAAGGAATAATCAAAATTAAGACCTGGCATGATAAAGAGTTTCTGTATATTTCAATATCGGACAATGGTCAGGGAATTTCGCCAGAGAACCAAAAACGGATATTTGAACCATTTTTCACTACCAAAGAGGTGGGTAAGGGCACCGGCCTGGGGCTGAGCATCGTCTATGATATAGTCACCAAGAATCATAAGGGCGATATCGGGGTTGAAAGCGAGAAGGGCGGGGGCACCACCTTTACGGTAAAACTGCCAATTATATGAATTTATTATTTATGACTTCTGGCTGAAATGCCTAAAAAATAGGAAATTATTATGGAGTTGGATGCTTTGATCGAAAAAGTTGGCGACCTGCCTACTCTGCCTACAGTGGTGGCCAGGATCAATCGGGAGATGGAAAATGAGTCTCTTACCGCCCATGGGCTTGGCGTCATTATCTCTGAAGATTCTGCCTTTACCTCCAGGATACTGCGTCTGTCCAACTCGGCCTTTTACGGTATGCCGAAACAGATATCGAGTGTCGATAAGGCTGTGACCATTCTGGGTTTTGACACGGTAAAGAACCTTGCCCTAAGCCTCTCAGTTTACTCATTTTTCAAGGGCGGCAGGGAAACAGTTATTGACATTCCGGGCCTGTGGAACCACAGTCTGGCCTGTGCGGTTTGCACCAAGTTGTTGATTGCCAAAAGTAGCCGCAAGTTGGCGGAAGAGGCTTTTCTCTTTGGTATACTCCATGATATTGGTAAAATGCTGTTGATAAATAACAACCTGGCGGACATGGAAAATGTCCTGCGGATCAGCCGGGATAGGGGTATCACCCAAAATGAAGCGGAGCGGGAGATCTTCGGTTTTACCCACCAGAAGGCTGGAGCCAGACTGGCCAAAAAATGGAAGTTCCCAGGGAATATAGTTATGGGCATCAAGCTACATCACGATTTGCCGCCGGAGATCAAAAAACTGGCTCCAGAAACAGCCGCCCTGGTCAGGGCTTTATGTGTGGGCAATCAGATGGCGAAGGCTCTGTCTCTTGGCATAAGTACTAATCCCCACCGCCGGGATATCCCCGTAATTATGTGGAAATCTTTGCATGTAAACCGTAATGAATTACCGAAATTAAGCGTAAAGATGAAAGAAGATTTTAATATGATCCTGCGGGATTGGGGTAACGATTGACATGGTGCAAGTTCCAAAAGAGGGGAAGTAAATATGGCAGACGCAATAAAAATTCTCTGCGTTGATGATGAAAAAAATGTTTTGCGTTCACTGCAACGCCTTTTCATGGACGAAGATTACCATATCTTCACCGCCAATAACGGCGAAGAGGGGCTGGCCATCCTGGCCAGAGAGGCGGATATTCAGCTGATTATTTCCGATTACCGTATGCCGGGGATGGACGGGGTGGAATTTTTACAGATTGCCAATGAACGCCGCCCGGCAACAATCCGTATTGTCCTCTCCGGCTATGCCGATACCGCCTCGGTGGTCGCGGCCATCAATGACGGGCAGATATATAAATTTATTCCCAAGCCGTGGAACGATGAAGATTTGCTCCTCACTGTCAAAAAGGCTCTGGAGGTATATTTTCTGCGCAGGAAAAATGAGGATCTGGCCACCCGTTTAATGGCTGCCAACGATGAGTTAATGCGGCTTAATACGGGGCTGGAGGAGGAGATTAGCAAAAGGACGGCAGAGCTTGTTTTTCAAAATAACGCCATGCATTTTGCTCAGAACGTGATGAATGCCCTGCCGGTGCCCTGCCGGTGGCGGTTATCGGTCTGGAGCCTGGCGGACTCATTGTGCTGAGCAATAAATTATCGGAGAACCTGTTTGGTTCGGGTAAAAATACCTTGCTTGGCAGCGACAGCGCCCAGGTATTTGACGCGGAGTTAAAGGACTTTTGGGATAGGGTCAGAGAGGCAGGCCAGATCGACAGGTTATTGTCTATTGCCGGCAAAAGTTACACGGCTAAAGGTGTCAAAATCCTGACCGATCGGGGGCAGGAGGGGGTAATTATGGCCTTTATTCCGGTAGTGCCAGCCGTTAACGTGTTGCAAAAGGAGTAAATCATGAACATACCAACCATATTATTTGTTGATGATGAGACAAATATCTTAAGGGCCTTGCGACGCCTTTTCATTGATGAGGATTATGACGTGCAGACCGCCACTAGCGGCAAAGAGGCCTTGGAAATGATTACGGGCGGCCTGCAACCCACGGTTATTGTCTCCGATCAGCGTATGCCGGCCATGGGCGGCGCTGAATTTTTGGCCAGAACTAGGGAAATTGTGCCGGACAGTGTGCGGATGGTGCTGACCGGTTACGCCGATATCAATGCTGCCGTAAGGGCGATCAATCAGGGTGGTATTTATCGTTATATCCTTAAACCCTGGAATGACGATGATTTAAAACTGGCAGTTCATGGCGCCTTGCAAAGCTATAACCTGGTGCAGGAAAATCGGCAGCTCACTGAGGAATTGACCGAAAAGAATCGGGAGCTTGGCCAACTAAATGCGCAATTGGAAAAAAAGGTTGAAGAACGTACCCTTGAACTGCGCCGCAGAGTGCAGGAATTGCAGGGGCGTGATCATGTGCAGCAATATCTGTTAGCGGTGCATCCGCTGTCGGAATTGTTACATACCATTCTTGAGGTTGTCATGGACGTTGTCCGGGCAGATGGCGCCGCGTTTTATCTGGTGGATAAGGTTGGCTGTGCCCCGCAGCAAAGGGCGGCTATAAATTTTGCCGAAGCAGCGCCAGGCGGCGCTGACTCTCCCCTTGCTGCCGCCATGCTGAAAGCCGGAGAATCTGACGATCAAGACGGCGGCCTGATTGATGTTGCGGGGCGGAATTACACCATCGTTCCAGTTCATAAAGGCAAGCGCCGAATGGGAACCATGATGGTTAGAGCCGGGCAGGGCCGTCGGTTTGATGAACATGATCTGCATACCATCGCCGGCTTTGGCCGCCAGGCAGCCATTGGTATAAATGACAGTCGTTTACAGGAAAATTTCGAAGATATTGAAATCTCGCTAGATGATGTGCTAGCCGCGCTCTAAAATTTTTAGCATGAAAATTGCCAAAAAGAAGAAATCAGTTCAGTCACTCGATAACGCCTATCTTGACGCTGTTCTACCGCAAGATAAGCCGACGCCGCCTCCTCCGCCATTGGCAGAGGAGGCTTCCGGCCAGGCCGATCCGGTATGGCAGGATAAAAAATTATTGGTGGCGCCGGACTCTATGAGCGTTACCCTGAAAATAGGCGGCGGCTCCGGCATTTCTACCTATCAACTCAATCACGCCCTCACAGAGCTTGGAGTTAAATACGGCATTGACTGGGCGAAACTGGCGGAAGCCGAGCAGATATCAAAATTCGGTGGTGTGGCAGAGATTGTTGTTGCCAAAGGGACACCGCCGGGAAGCAAAAGGGTTGTCAAATTTATCGCTGTTAAAAAAGTTCAGGTTGACAGCGAAATTAGCTGGTTGGTGGACGGGGTACAGATTGACTTTGCGCGTTTAACCGTGCTTTATAAGCAGAAGGATCTGGCCCGGCTTGACCAGGATACACCAAGGGTGAAGGCGGTACTGCCCGGAGAGGTTCTTGTCCGCCTGGAAGAAAATTCCGGGGCCAAAAAAGGTCGGGACATATTTGGGGTAGAGGTTGGCCCCAAGGAAGACCTGTTGCCTGAGATCGGCGAATATGTCCATCTCAACGATAAAGCCGGCACCATTGAATCCAGAATTTTTGGTTACCTGTTTATCGATGCCAATACCATATCTGTCTTGCCGCCGCTCTGGGTGACGGAAGATAGGCTGCAGGCATATTTTATCAATCTGCCTCAGCTTGGCCAAAGCAAACTGCCTACCAACGCCCATCTGAGAAATTTGCTGATCATAAGCCGGGTTGTGGAGCAATGCAAACGCAAAAAGGTTATTGACATCATATGCCAAAAACTGGCGGCAGGCAAACGGCTGAGGCGTGCTGTGTTAATCGCCAGGGCTATCCCGCCTAAACCGGGGAAAGACGCGGCAATCAGCCTATATTTTGATGATGAAAAAAGGGCCGGTACGCCGCGTGGTGATGGTTCTCTTGATCTGCGGGAACGCAATGTCGTTGCGAGTATTCAAGAAGGCACAAAAATTGCGGTAAAGACAAAGGCTGGTAAGGGTATTGACGGCTGTGATATCTTTGGGGGAAAGATAAAGGCCGCGGATGGCCGGGAGCTGAATATACTGGTGGATAATGGGATAAGGGTGGAAAAAGGAGAGAACTCCATCACTTATTTTGCCCAAAAAAGCGGTAATGTCAAATTCAAAAATAACCGGCTGATTATCGCAGATATCTACAATATCAGTGGTGATGTGGATTACAATACCGGCAATATTGACATCAATACAGATCTTTTGGTCAAGGGATCTGTGCTGCCCGGTTTCAGGGTAAGAACCAGGGGCAGCGCCACCTTTGAGGGATCCATTGATAATGGCGCCACGTTATTTATTGAAGGAGATATGGTTGTTAACAAGGGGATTATGGGAGAAGACACCAGGATCATTGTCTTGGGCGACCTCCATTCCCCCTTTATCCAGGACGCCGAGGTTATCGTCAGGGGCGAGACAATCATTGGCAGCTATCTTTACAACAGTATGCTCCGAGCCAATGGCGGTATCTCAATTTTGAAGGTTCAGGGCCGTAAAAGCGGCAGGGCCGTAGGCGGGGTCACCTGTTCATCTACCAGTATCAACCTTAGCACTGCTGGCAATAACAGCAATCTGCACACAGTCCTTGCCATCCAGGCCGACCCTGAGATAAGCTGCCAGTTGACCAAAGTGCAGGAAACCCGTCAATTATGCAAGCAGAATATCTCCAAAATCACCAGAGCCCTGCCCTTCGATACCTTCGAGCCGGCCATTATCAAAAACAACCTGGCCAAGCTGCCGCCGTCCCGGCGTCTGGATATAATAAAGTTACTGACTAACCTCAATAAACTCATCAAGCAGCAAAAGCTCTTAAAGGCTAAACAACAGGAGATTAAGGCCGAGATAGACCGCGCCTTGGAGGCCGCAAAAATACGCATCACCTCAGGGATCTTTCTGGGTTGCGAAATCCAGATTGGTGATAAAAAATTGCTTTTAAACGAAGATCTGGGCCCGGCAATATTTCAATTGGAGAACGGCAGGATTGTTCATTAAGCTGTCCCCACCATAAAACGCCGCATTCTTACGCTTAAGAGGATGCCGATACTCGCCATGGTTGTCAGTAATGACGAGCCGCCGTAGCTGAACAGCGGTAGGGGCACTCCCACCACCGGCAACAGCCCCATGACCATGGCCAGGTTAATAAAGGCTTGCCAGAAAATCAGCGAGACCACGCCAAAGGCCAGTAATACCCCAAATTTATCCCTTGACGACAGAGCGATATTTAATCCGAGTAACAGCATAAAGGTGTAGCAGGTCAAAAATACCAGTGAGCCGGCGAAACCGAATTCTTCTGCCCATACCGAGAAGGCAAAATCGGTATGGTGCTCCGGCAGGAAGTCAAGATGCGCTTGGGTGCCGTGCAGAAAGCCTTTACCTAACTCGCCGCCGGAACCCACGGCTATCTTGGATTGTATTATGTGGTAGCCCTTATTTAAGGGATCGCCCTCCGGATTGAGGAAAGTGGTAATCCGCTGCCGTTGGTATGGTTTCAGGCCGAATTTCCAGGCTAACGGCACGATGGTCATGAACATTAAGGTTATAACTATGAAAGTTGTCCAACGCAGTTTTACAAAGAGGGTCATTGAGATGGCAATAAAAGCTAGCATCATGGCAGTGCCAAGATCCGGCTGTTTCAAAATAAGCACAAATGGTATCCCTGCCAATAGAGTTGGCACCAACAGCTCTTTCAGGGTAAATCCCCTGCCTGTGTCCTTGCGGTAATAATAACTGGCCAGGGTAATAACCAGCGATAATTTGGCGAGTTCTGAGGGTTGGAGCTTAAAGAGGCCAAGGCTGACCCAGCGCTGGGCGCCGCCAGCAGACTTGCCGAACAGCATGGCGCCGCAAAGCAGCAGGATGACCAGTCCGTAAAATAGGTAATTCAGGCTGATAAGTACCCGGTAATCGACACTTATAATAGCCAAAATCAGGCCAAAACCCGCGATATAAAAATAAATTTGTCTTATCAGGATGGGGCTGTAACCATGACCGGCGGTGGCTGAATACAAATTGGCCAGGCCCATGGCGATAATAGCCAGAAGGGTACAGAGCAGCGCCCAACTAAAGTTGAAGAAAAGTCGGCGGTCAAATTGCCACATAGTTTTGTTGATGGTTAAGGTTTTTTGAGTCTGTCTTGAAAATATGCTTCCAGAATTACTTTGGCAATGGCGCCGGCGCTTGAACCGCCGTGTTGGCCATGTTCGACAAGAACGGTTATGGCGATTTCCGGCTTACCGGCGGGCGCGAAACAGGTAAACCAGGCATGATCCCGGTATTTGTAGGGGATTTTAGTAGATGGCCTGTGGCGGTATTGTGCCAATTTGACCACCTGAGCGGTGCCGGTTTTTGCGCCGACAATAATCGAATCCATCTTGACTATACGCCCCGTGCCGTGCTTTTCATTCACGGCAGCCACCAGTCCGGCCCGGATATCGGCCAGGTATTGGGGAGTGCCCAGGGCATGCCCGGTAACTATGGGTTTAAAGGATTTTGTTACCTTGCCGTTGCTGTCGATAATCGCCGCGATCAGTTGTGGCCTATAGCGCGTGCCGCCATTGGCCAGGGTGGCTGTCATTAGACAAACCTGGAGGGGGGTAACCAGGTCGAAGCCCTGGCCAATGGCCACGGACATGGTCTCGCCCTCCTGCCAGGCCTGCTTGTACCGGCGTTCTTTCCAGGTCTTGGTTGGGATAAGCCCGCTCTTCTCTCCGGCCATTTTTATGCCTGTTTTATGGCCCAGCCCCAGGCTGACCGCATATTTCGCTAATTTATCAACGCCGACCTTCAAACCGACATTATAAAAATATACATCGCATGATTCTCGCAGTGCCTTTTTCAGATTTACTGTTCCATGACCGGATCTCTTCCAACAGTGGTAGCGGCGGCCATATAAATCCATATAACCAGGGCAGTCAAAAGTGGTCTCCGGGGTAATGGCATTCTCTGACAGGCCCGCCAGAGCGGTAACAATTTTATAGGTTGAACCGGGGGGGTACTGCCCCTGAATTGCTTTATTGATAAAGGGATGCAGGGGGTTGTCCAACATGGCCTGCCAGTTTTTGTTTGAAATACCGCCTATAAATTCCTGTAACTCAAGGGGCGGGGAGCTAGCCATGGCCAGTAGCTGACCATTGTTGACATTCATGACAACTACGGCTGCCGCCTTGCCGCGCATGGCCTGTTCAGCGGTTTTTTGCAAATTAAGGTCAATGGTTAACTTAATATCTTCGCCGGGCAGAGGTTCTTGTTCCATGATCTGCCGCTGTTCAAAACCGTGGACATCAACCTCCACATAACGGCGGCCCTTTTCCCCCCGCAGGATATTTTCATATAATTTTTCAAGCCCAAATTTACCGATCTGGTCGCTGGGCAGGTAGATGCCGTTGTATTTTTTCAGCTCGTCTTCATTGATATTGCCCAGATAGCCAATCAGATGGGAAGCCAGATTACCAAACATATATTTTCTGGAAGGCAAAACCTCGACATGGATACCAGGCAGGTCGTAGTGATGATTCTCAATATATACCAGAGTTGGCCAACCCACATCTTCCTTGAGTAAAATAGGGACATGGGGCGGATAATTTGCCGCCTCTCTGATTCTTTTTAATATCTCGCTAATATCAACCTTCAATATTTTGGCCATTTTTCTGATAGTTGCATCAGGATTGGTGGAATCTTCTTTTCTCCAAGTTATATTAAAATATGGGCGGTTACTAACTAACGGCCGGTCATGGCGATCCAGAATATTGCCGCGCGGGGCGCTGATCCATTCCAGGTGTATGCGGTTATTTTCGGACAATTTAAGATATTTGGGGCCGCGCAATATTTGCAGAAACCACAGCCTTATCACCAGGATGCTCATAAAGAATATAATTACCCCCATGGCAATACTGATGCGTCTCTTCAGGGTCTGGAGTTCGACTTCATCGACCTTTCTTATCTTGGAGATAACCCTGTTGATTTTTTTGTTTTGCTTGGGTTTATAAAATTTTAGCACAATAAATTATGAGTAATTATTCAGTTACGTGCGCCAAAGTGCAGCCAAACAATTACGGTGAGATGTTTAGTAAGTTCTTTGTATTTACCTGTGCCGATAGCGGTTACCTCTTGGCGGTTGAAAGAGTAAAAAATTATGACTGTTATCCTTTTTGGCCGTCCGTTTCCAGAGCATTTCCAAAAATGCGCTCACTGGAACTGTCAATATTATTATGATTAACAGACGTTGCAATATCTCTCCCCAATTCCAGGGCATTAAATTGTTTTGGACTAGCATGGCGGTACACATATAGACAATGCCATTGGCAAGGAGATAGCCCACGGCAACTATGGGCGGCTGCAGGTTGGTCTCATCAATTGCCAGGCCGGCGGCAAGCCCTTTAACCATGAAAAAGATCAACAAATAGGCAATGGCGTAAATACCCATAAAATATCCGGAAACAGCCTCGAGCAATATCCCAAAAATAAGAACCAGGACGGCACCTTTAGCGGCGGGAAAATGAATGGCGATAAAGATAATCAGCAGAAACAGGAAATCCGGCAGGCCGACCCATTCCGGCAAGGCCTGAAAAAGGGTGGTTTGCAGGCCGATAAAGAAGAACCCTAAAAATAAAAAAATGACGAATCGCAATATCTCGGCTTCCGGAGTTAATCGATCATGGGTTTTCGATGCAGGATAATGGTAAGGTATTCCAACCGCTGAAAATCTGCTGCCGGTTTTACCCTGATTTTTTGAAACATACCCCGCCGTCTTTTTATCACCTTGGCGATTTGACCTATTGCCAAACCTTTCGGGAATATCCCGCCCATTCCGGAGGTGATAATATGAGCGCCCAGGCGCACGATGTTCTCCCGGGAAATATAGAGCAACTGATAGCCTCGGCCATTACCTTTGATAATCCCCTGAGTCCGGTTGCCCTGGACAATGGCGTCAATAGCTGAGTTGGGGTCGGTGGCGGCAAGAATTTTGCTGTAATGCGGCGAAACATTAATAACCTGTCCTACCACTCCTTCCGGATTAATTACCGGCATACCCTTGGCGATTCCGGAACTGCTGCCCTTGTTGACTGTGAGGGTTTTGAACCATATAGATGGATCTCTGCCTATAATTTGGGCGGTAATACTCGGATCTTTAACTGATTGTTCCAGGTCGAGAAGTTTCTGCAGGCGGCCATTAACGGCCGCCGCCTCCCGGAATGAGGCATTTATTTTTTTGTTGTGTTTAATCTCCCGCCGCAACTGGTCATTTTCCCTGCTGACTTGCACCAGAGCCAGATAATGGTGCCAAATATCGGAGCTGAGGTCAAGGGTTTTGGAGAACGCTGTCTGGACAGGGCCAAGCATCTCTATGGCCAAACGATGAGGCAGGGAAAAGTCTTTGCGGCCGATAGTCGAGGCCAAAACATAAAAGATGACAGGCAGAACAATTACCAAAATTATAATAATTCTGATTGGCCGGGTCTGACCTTTATTTTTCCGCATGATCGACTTATTAGGAAATCATAATTTCTCTGAGAATATCAATATTCTCCAGGGCCTTGCCAGATCCCAACACTACAGATGACAATGGATCATCGGCGATGATAATTGGCAGGCCGGTTTCCACGTTCAGGCGTTTGTCCAGGTTACGGAGCAGGGCGCCGCCGCCGGTAAGGACAACGCCTCGGTCGACAATATCAGCTGAAAGCTCTGGCGGCGTCAGTTCGAGGGCCATTTTAACGGCTTCAATAATAGCATCCACCTGCTCTGCAATGGCGTCTTTGATCTCATCGGAATTAATGGTGATGGTCTTCGGTACGCCGGATACCAGATCCCGGCCTTTGATTTCCATGGTCTCAAATGGCGGCTCCGGCATGACATTGGCAATGGTGGTCTTAATTACCTCGGCGCTGTGTTCGCCGATGGCTAAATTATGTTGGCGCTTGATGTGATGGAGAATGGCCTCATCCATCTTGTCGCCCGCTACCCGCACGGAGTTGGCATAAACAACCCCTGACAGTGAGATAACTGCGACCTCGGTGGTGCCACCGCCGATATCGACAATCATATTGGCGGTAGGCTCGGTAACCGGCAGTCCGGAGCCAATAGCGGCGGCCATGGGCTCTTCGATTAAATAAACCTCACGGGCGCCGGCTGATTCGGCTGATTCTCTGACTGCTCTTTTTTCCACCTGGGTGATACCTGAAGGCACACTGACGATGATGCGCGGGTGTACAAGGGCGCGGCGATTATGTATCTTTTTGATGAAGTACCGGAGCATGGCCTCGGTTACTTCAAAATCAGCAATGACTCCGTCCTTTATTGGTCTAATGGCCTTGATATTGCTAGGAGTTCTGCCGAGCATCATCTTGGCCTCCTTGCCCACGGCCAAAACCTTGTTGGAGCGCATATCATAGCGAACGGCCACCACCGATGGCTCCCTGAGAACAATGCCCTTGCCTTTAACAAATACCAGGGTGTTGGCGGTACCGAGGTCAATTGCCAGGTCGTTGGACATCCAGCCAAATAATTTAGCAAATGGTGAAAACATGAATAGACTTCCTCTGTGAATTTAGTGGCCCTTGCGGGGATGATCCCGCATTGCTATTAACAATAGCGCAAACTAACAAACTCGCGATAGCTTGGCAAGAAAAATACCATCGGTTCAGGCTAGAGGTTACGAAAAATATTGACAGCTTAAAAGGGAATATGGTAAACAGACGATTCCTGATTGCACCAGAGACTATCTAAGCAATGATATCAATTAGGGGCTATAGCTCAGCTGGGAGAGCGCTTGAATGGCATTCAAGAGGTCAGCGGTTCGATCCCGCTTAGCTCCACCAAGACATATCTCCGGCGCAGTATGACGCAGATAATATGCGGAAGTCCGGATGCATCCAAAAGGGGCCTGTTTTTACAGGCCCCTTTTTTCTTTTATTGACCCGTCCGGGGGAAAACTTGCCGCCTTCCTTGAACTATACATCTTTCCATCAGCCGATATTGGCTATCTGGTGCGGGTCGAGCTGCGGCACTAGCTTACGCAGAACTGGCAGGCAGCGTACACGGTCTCAGAGCTTAGTCTTGTACTGCATCCTTCATCCGGCCCAGGCTGTAAAATATGGGCACGTAAACCAGGGTGAGGACAGTGGCAACCAGTAAGCCGCCAATTACCACCACCGCCAGGGGCGAAAGCCTCTCCAGGCCGATGGCCTTCTGGGCGGCCACGGGCCACATTCCCACAATGGTACATGAGGCTGTCATGATTATAGGCCTGGTTCGCATTTTTACGGCCTCTTGAATGGCACTCACCAGATCCTCCCCCCGTTTCCTGGCCTGCTCAATAAAATCGATCAGGAGAATTGAATTATTCACCACGATACCGGTGAGCAGGATCATCCCCATGGTGGCCGGCATGCACATATGACGGCCGGTAATGAGCAGCCCCCAGACCGCGCCGATTATGGACAGGGGAATCGCCGACATGATGACAATAGGATTGACCCATGATTTGAAGGTAATCACCAGGGAGAAAAAGAGCAGCAGAACCGCGATGCCCAACGACTTGCCGAGACGTTTCCCGGTATCGCCCATATTTTTGTACTCCCCTTCATAAGAGAGGCGGTAGCCCGGCGGCAGCTCAATTCCGGCCAGGGTTTTGACGATCCGCTCATGCAGACGGCTGATGGAAGTGGTGGCCCGATAGCCGTACACATCGATAACCGGGGAAATATCTTTCCGGGTAAACACGGTAC
>JAADIV010000154.1 GCA_013151175.1 Deltaproteobacteria bacterium
ATAGGCTCTTACGAAGACGGGCTGCGGATGATGGCGGAGACTGGCTGCACGGCAGTAATGATAGGCCGGGCCGCCCTGGGCGCCCCCTGGATATTCCGGCCGGGACACTCATCGCCGCCCATGGCCGTGAGGGTCGCCGCCCTGTCCCGTCACCTGGAACTAATTCCCCAACACATGGACGCCAACCGCTGCCTGGGCCGCACCAAAAATCATGCCGGCCGCTATTTTAAAGGTGTACCGGGCGGCAGCACAATCCGCAAAAATATTTACGCAGCCACTTCCTTTCAACAACTAGCCGACTTATTGACAGGTTACAAAAAATAATGCCCTGGGAATAGTTATATCGCTGTATGTAACAGCCCCAATCCAGAGCGCAATTA
Organism: Deltaproteobacteria bacterium; assembly: GCA_013151175.1. Classification (GTDB taxonomy): domain Bacteria; phylum Desulfobacterota; class Desulfobulbia; order Desulfobulbales; family VMSU01; genus JAADIV01. The sequence continues at coordinate 381 of JAADIV010000154.1, forward strand.
ATCGGTTGACAACAGCCTCCTTTTAAAATACTATCCATTTAGTAATTATTATTAACTAGTAGATAAGGAGGAATGACCATGTGTACTCTAGTAACAAGGGAAGCACCGGATTTTACAGCTCAGGCGGTTATGGCAGATAATTCAATGCAGGATTTTTCACTGGCTTCATTACGAGGCGATTATGTGATATTATTCTTTTATCCATTGGATTTCACCTTTGTCTGTCCCTCCGAAATTCTGGCATTCAACAAGAAACTTGCCGAGTTCAAAAAACGAAATTGTCAGATAGTGGGGATTTCTGTGGATTCGCAATACACCCATTTTGCCTGGAAGAACACCCCCGTTAACAACGGCGGCATCGGTGATATACAATTCCCGCTAGTGGCTGATCTGAATAAAAGCATCTCGCAAAATTACGGGGTATTGCTACCTGACGGTATTGCCCTTAGAGGCCTGTTCCTGATTGACAGGGAGGGGATTGTGCGGCACGAAACAATTAACGATCTGCCCCTGGGGCGTAATGTCGATGAGGCTATTCGGATGTTGGATGCCCTGCAATTTACCGATGAACACGGTGAGGTCTGCCCCGCTAACTGGAAACCGGGGGAAGACTCTATGAAACCAACTGCGGCCGGAGTGGCGGAATATTTGGCCAAGCATAATTAACCAGCTAAGGGCTAAGATTCGCGGTTGTCAAACAGGCCGCGAATCTTTCTCAGCATATCCTGAGCCAATGTCGGTTTTTCCATATATGCGGAAATGCCGGAGGCCATGGCCTGTTGGCGGTTGACCAAATCACTATGACCGGTGCAGAGGATTACAGGCAACCGTGGGTTTATATTAAGCAGTTGCTGGGCAAGTTGCAAACCAGTCATATACGGCATGGTCATATCGGTAATTACCAGATCAAAATATTCCGGCTGTCGTTTGAACTCCTGTAGGGCCTGGACACCGTTGTTGAAGGCGCTTACCTCATAGCCATATCTGGTCAGAATATTTTTATTGATCTTGGTTATGGCCTCTTCATCGTCAACAAACATGATTTTCTCTATGCCGCCGATTGGCTCAGCTGCCCCGGCTCTACCAGGCAGGGCGGGGGCCATTTCACTGACAGGCAGATAAACCCGGAAACTGGTGCCTCGCCCGGGGGTACTTTCAACATCAATGGCGCCGCTGTGGTTCTTAACTATGCCGTGAACCACCGCTAATCCCAGGCCGGTGCCCTCCCCCTCTTTTTTGGTGGTATAATACGGTTCAAATATCTTCAGCCCAACCTCCCGCGTAAATCCTTTGCCCGTATCACTCACCTCAAGGAGCAGATATTGGCCTGGGGTGAGATCAATACCGGGCAGACCGGCCTCTCCTATCTCCACTTCAGACAAATTTACCGTCAGCGTGCCGCCGGTCTCCCGCATGGCGTGGTAGGCATTGGTGCAAAGGTTCATGACAATCTGATGAATTTGGCCTGGGTCGGCCATCATTGTCCTGTCAGAGGCCAGATTATATTTCAGGTCAATGGTAGCGGGTATGGAGGCCCGTAACATCTTAAGGGCCTCTTTGATGACAGCTGAAACCTGGAGAGGACTTTTCTCCTGAGCGTTTTTCCTGCTGAAGGTAAGGATCTGTTGAACCAGGCTACGGGCTCGCTCGGCGCTATTCAGCACCTCCGCAATATATTCCTCCACTAATTCGGGCTTATTTTTGTCTAATTTGACCAACTCAGCGAAACCGAAAATGGCGGTAAGAATATTATTGAAATCGTGGGCGATACCACCAGCCAAGGTTCCTACTGCCTCCATTTTTTGGGCCTGCAGGAGTTCGCCCTCCAATTTTTTCTGCTCAGAAAGGTCTATACCCACCCCCACCAGATATTTATGCCCGTCTGATTGCAGGGTGCTGGCAGAGAGATAGAAGGGATTTAATTTACCTTTAAAGACGATGTCGATCATCATGCTGACTGGCCCCCGCGCAAATACCTCTTTTGTCTTGGCCGCCACCATCTCCCTATCTTCCTCCTTGAACCAGCTAAGGGCGTTTCTGCCATATAATTCATAACTCGTGAGTCCTAATATTTCTTCGGATTGTTTATTCCACCTAACCAGACGCTCGCCGTCTTCATAGACGAAAAACAGACCGGGAAAACAGTTTATCATTGCATCGGAAAAAAGTTTTTCTCTGATAATCTTTTTCTCGGCCTCTTTTCTGGCGGTTATATCCGTGCCGATACTAAGAATCTCCCGTAATTCCCCCATGTCATCGGTGATAGCGCGGTTCGTCCACTGGATAAACAGATGTTTACCATCCCGGCAGGTGTTTTCATTCTCATTGAGAATATATTTGTCAGGATCATGCAGAATATCATCAATCATAGCCTTTAGGTCACGCCCGGATGACGCAGTTTCTGAAACTATGGTACCCACCACGTGTTTGCCAAGTAATTCATCTTCGGAATAACCAAATAATTTGAGGCCGTATGTATTTATAAATACTATACGACCCGCTATATCCCAACGCAGAACAACACTGTTGGCGCTTTCCACCAGGTGGCGGTATTTATTCTCGCTCTTTTGCAACGCGCGGGTCTTTTTTCTAACCTGAACTTTCAAGGTTCTATTCAATATGAGCAATACCAGAGTGATAAAAATACCGGCATAGAAGCTGTCCAGGAGCCAAACCGGAATGATCTTTTTTTCGTATTTTTCGCCCCCCATCCAAAAGTCAAGCCTATGATAATAAAACGAATCTTTATCCCTCTTCCAACCTTTCAAATAGGCGTCAATACGGCGGAGCAATTTATGGTGCAAGCCCTTCCGGACGGCAAAATAGGTGGAAAAAGGCGAGAAAATAATGGAACTACCGACCAGATTGTACTCCCCTGCGTGGCTCATACCGAAACTCTGGGGGGCCACACCCGCGTCAACCTTACCATCCTGTACCGCCTTAAAGATTCTGCTGTGGGTGGTCATCTCTATGAGTTTATATCTGATCCCAAATTTTTTGGCGATTTTCTGGAAATTTTCACCATTAATATCACGCCTCATAACCGCGACCCTTTTCCCGGCCAGATCAAGGATATTGTTTATTTTCTCGCCGGGGCGTATAAAGATCTGTCCCCAGATATTAACCACCGGCTCCCGGCTGAAATCCATCCTCTTGGCCCGCTCGTCTGAATAAGCGATGGTGGTCATCAGGTCAATCCGCCCATCTTGCAGCATAGCCAGGCATTGTGACCAGAAACAGGGCTTAAACTGTACCGTCCAACCTTCTTCCCTGCCTATTTTTCTAATAATATCAGGATACAGCCCCTGGGCTTGTTTATCTTTATCCAGAAAATTGAGGGGTTCCAGGGGAAAAATACCAACACGAATAATTGGTGAGACGCCGCTGACGGCCTGAGCAGGTATGCTAAAGAGAATAAATATCAGAAAGAGCTTAAAATAGGTGGTTGGCCGCATTGGTTGATTCCGGTATGCTGTTGACTTGCAAGAGATTGTTATGCCTATAACTCTCGTCAATTTCCCGGTTAAAGTCAAGGCTCAAGCAACAAATTTATCGTGTCAGTTGTATACCTTTAGGGCTTTATACATGACCGCCGGCCAACGCCGGCGGTCATGTATTTTTTTTAGCTTGCTAACGTAATTATTATTCAGTCCGCGAGAAATGACTCAAGCCCTAACCGCTCAATTACTTCAGTAAGACGCTCCTTCTTTTTCTGGCTTGCGGGGCGAAATTTTGCCTTCTCCTGATATTTTTGCAGAACATTTTCTATTATTTCCAGAAGTTCAAAATCCTTGACAAAATCGGCAATAACACTGCCAAACGCGACAGAAGCCCCCTCCTTGCCCCCTATCATGACCTTGAAACCGGTACTTGCAAAAGTCAAAATATTCTGGGGACAGGCCTTAACGCATTTACCACAGAAATTACAATTTTTTTCTTTCAGCAGCACCTTGCCGCCATTTTTTTCAATAGCCTGTCGTGGACATACTTCCACGCATTTATTACATTGGTCAGCGCAATTCCCTTTAGCAACCTTCACCTTGCCTACGGCAATAATGCCTACATCGGCATTGTGAGGTCTCGAACAGCCGTTCACACAACCGGCAAAAGAAATGGTAAATTTATTGGGCATATCCCGATCACCAAAATTTGTGCTTATCATCTTACCTATCTCCTGGGTGGGCAGCACGCTCTGCGAACACCAGTCAGGACAGGTAAAAATATTACGCACCGATGTTCCCGCTCCTCCGGGGAATAGTCCCGCCACATAGAGCAATTTCAAGGTATCGTCAATACGCTTATTCCTAATTTCAGGGATCTCAAAATTATGCCTCGGACTTAAATGTACTTTACCCGAACCATATTGTTCCGAAACCGTCTTGATCGCCCTGAGCTGAGTAACGGAGTAGATATTACTATAGGGCCTCGCGCATATGCGCAGATTGACAACTTTACCGCCGACAAGTTCAACATCCTTTGCTTTTACCCCTCTGATAACACCAACTTTAGGCATTTCCAAAGAAAATCCGCTCGCTTTTTCATCCATGATTCACCTCCGTTAAGGAATCCAGGCCCAGTCTTTCAATCACGCTGCCAATTCGTTCTCCTTTTTGCGCAACTGACGAGTAGCATTTGAGCAATCCGGCAATTTCGTCAACTACATCCTGCTCGCTGGCAACACTCTTCCATATAAGCCCCTCTTTCGGGGTTATCCCGCCGGAACCACCGATAAATATGGCAAAAGATGTCCCTTTAAGAACAAGCGAGGAAAACTTGCACACATTAGTGCAATAACCACACTGAATACATCGATCCCCATCCACTGAAACGCTGTGATCCGATAAGGTAATCGCCTCAACCTGACAACCAAGCGGCTCCCGGACACAGAGGGTACATTCCGTGCATTTATCAGCGTTCACCTCAATGGTTGCCTGGGCAATAATGCCTATATCAGAGGTGCGTGAACGCGTGCATGAAAACCCGCAGCCGGAAAGAGAGATATCCGTCTTACCTGGAAGTTTTTGCTCCGCGTAAAGATTATTTAGTTTACGGGCAAGATCGCTTAGAGGAAAAACATTATAAAGACACCACCTTGAACAGGCCATTACATTTCTCATAAAATGTCCTGAGGATCCGGCATAAAGTCCGTTACCGTTCAGTAAAACAAAAACTTCCTTGATAGCCGATCTTTCAATATCGGCTATCTCAATTGTCTGACGAGCGCTAACATGAACTTGTCCTGAGCCATATCTTTCGGCAATATCAGCAATAGTCCCAATCTGTTCGGAGGTAAACTCCGCCGAGTGGGGCTCCAGGGAACGAACCCTGATAGTTGCTTTGCCCTCCGTTCTCCCAGGTAGAATTCCGTTTTGTTCCATGTTTAATTCTCCTATCTACATTCTCCAGACCTGTCAGGAAGTCTTGCGCATGACGATCATCCACAAATTCATAAGCCCGGAATCCCCATTTCCATCCACGCGCACTTAATTAACGGCATCGTAAAAAGCGGGAGACCCTCAACCATATATTAGGTTAGGAGATCAAAATCATTGACTTAGGTCAAAGTTTTTTGAAAATGGAAGAAAACTATTCAGCAGCACCCCATCTTCGCCCATTCGGAACCTCTCGAATACAAAAGTATGCTTCGAAGTCCCGAATGAACAGGAAAGCGAAGACTCCGAACCTGGAGCACTGCTGAACAGTTACACTCCGGTGGTTATTGTTACTTTTAGACATCACGCTGAATAGTTACAAAAAGGGAAGAAAAAACGCTACAGGATAGTTGCGCTTATTTTTACTTTTAGGCGGACAGAGCCAACCAGGTCGAAAAAAAGAGGATAAGGCTTACCAGGCCGTTCATCTGGAAGAATGACACCTTGATTTTACTTAAATCATCGGGCTTAACGATTATATGCTGATAAATCAGGCAGCAGGCCGCAATGGCTAAGCCGATATAATAGGGACTGGAGAGATGACTGAATATTCCGGTAGCCAGAAAGAGAAGAAAAGCCAGAAAATGAAATATGGCCGCCAGACGAAAAGACCAACGGCGGCCCAAAACAACCGGTAGAGAGTATAGGCCCTCCCGGCGGTCGAAATCTACATCCATACAGGCATAGACCATATCAAAGCCAGCCACCCAGAGGAGTACAGCCAGGGATAGGACATAGGGAAAGCCGGCGAGACTACCCTTGACGGCCACAAACCCTCCTAGCGGGGAAAAGGCCAGAGCCACACCTAGCACTACATGACAGAGCCAAGTAAACCTCTTGGTCAGCGAATAAAAAAGGGTGAGCGCCAAAGCTAGAGGGGATAATGCCAGGGTTAGATAATTCAGATTATAGCAGGCCAGAAAAAAAAAGAGTCCCGGCTAGCAGCACCATGATCCAGGCCTCCCATATTTTCACCTCTCCGGCCGGGATAGCCCGTTTGGCCGTGCGGGAATTTTTGGCATCAAAACGGGCATCGACAATACGGTTAAAGCCCATGGCACAGGTTCTGGCCCCGACCATAGCCAGGATCACCCAGGAAAAAACCCAGGCAGTGGGCGGCCCATCGGCGGCCAAAAAGGCACCCATCAGGGCAAAAGGCAGGGCAAAGATCGTGTGCTTGAATTTGATCATCTCAAGCAGGATGGCAATTTTTTTAAACATCGCCGCCCTCCCAGGGCCGCCTGTCCGGGTGATCTATTCCCAAAAGGGACGCCACCCGCATGGCAAAGTCACGAGCCAGATCGCTAATTTCGGCAGGCCGGTGATAAAAAGCGGGCATAGCCGGACAGATTATGGCCCCTGCCTCATGGGCCGCAAGCATATTTTTAAGATGAATACCATTTAGCGGGGTCTCACGCACCGCCAACACCAAGGGGCGGCGCTCCTTTAGCATTACATCGGCGGCTCGATGCAGGAGATTACGAGACTGACCGCCGGCAATGGCACCCAGGGTTCCCATAGTACATGGTAAAACCGCCATACCATGGTAGCGGCTAGAACCGCTAGCCATGGGAGCGGTAAAATCACCGGCCTCATACCAACGCCGGACGGGTTTAAGATCAGCCTTAGCCAGCCCCAGCTCAATCCGCAATACCTTCTCACCAGCCGCCGAGATCAGGCCGTCCACTTCAACTGCCAATTCGGCCATTATCTTTAAAAAATCAACCGCGTACAAGGCGCCGCTGGCCCCAGTGATTGCCAGAACTATCCGTTTAGGCATCTATTTCACTCCCACATAGATTGAGGCAATACCAAAGGTCAGAGTACGGCGGCGCACCCTGGCAAACCCCGCTTGCCGCATCATATTCAGAAAATTCTCCGGTTCCGGGAATTTGGCAATGGATGAAGCCAGATAATCATAGGCCTCCTTGTCCCCGGATACCAGACCGGCCACCGCAGGCAACACCTTATTGAGATAAAAAAAGTAGAGCGGTCTGACCAGGAAATTAGTGGGGCGGGAGAACTCCAGGATGAGCAGCTTGCCGCCCGGTTTCAGTACCCGGCACATCTCAGCCAGGCCCTTTGCCGGCCGGGAGAGATTTCGTACCCCAAAGGCCACTGTACAGCCCCAGAAGCTGTTATCACGGGCAGGAATTTCCTCACCATCACCACAGACCGGCATAATTCGCTGCCGCCGATTATCATTAGGCAGATCATCTATCCCGGCCCGAAGCATATCCTCACAAAAATCAACGGCCATTACCTGACGCTGCGGGGCCTGGCGGGTCAATTCCAGAGACAGGGGCAGGGTTCCGGCACAGAGATCAAGCACCGGCCCCTCCGGAAAAAGCCGCAATTCCCTGGTGGTCACCCAGCGCCAATAACGATCAATCCTGAAACTAACCAGAGAATTAACCAGGTCGTAATGTTTGCTGATTGAAGAAAATTTTTCCCTGACAAATTTTTTTTTGTCTGCCGGTGTCCGCATATGAATTAAGACTCAGAATAAATTTGTTTTAAATAGGCCTTGTAAGCAGTTACAAAATTTTAAGCGGTAAGGCACCGCTATCCGCCTCGCCGCGCCGCAATAAATATTGGTAGTATGTCTCCAAAGCAAAAATTTTAGCGGGGCCGAGATCATACTCAATTTTTTGGAGATACGCATAACAATCGGCTGTCAACATGGGAATCCTTGGCGCTACCATGGCACTGATTTCTGATAAGCGGCGGCGTCCTTCGAGTACACATTGGCGCAATTCCCGGTGAATAGCCCGAACTTCAGCGGGGAATCTCCGCAGGCTGTCCTCCCGCACTACCCAGACCGCGAAAACAAAGGGTTGCCCCGTATGCTGCCGCCACACCATACTCAAATCTATTATCTCACGATAACGGCCCTCCTGCCGCAGACGCAGAGCCAAATCACCAATGGCCAATACGGCCCGGCCCGGCTCATTCGCCAACGGCTTAGACTGGTAAACAGGACGAATATGATAAAAATCCTCCAGAATGATCTTTATCAGACTATTAGAAGTTTGCGAGAATGGGCTTAAATCAATCCTCTCGCCATCTAGCTCTGCCACCGGCACTTCGGAGAACAAAAAAACACTGCCCACCCTGCCGTCAGCGCTGATGGAGAGATCACTCAAAATTCGATAATCCCCCGGATGCTGAGCGTATTCGTGGGAGGAGATAAAACCCATATCCAGTTCAGCCGCTCCTAAGCGCCGATTCAGCTCAGAGGGCGGCCCCTCCACTACCTGCCACAAGGGTTTGGGACTTATCGCCCGCCTCTCCTGCCAGATTTCGTAAAGGGGAGCAGTATTGATAAAATTAACCATACCAATTTTTATGGGATCAGACATTACCCGTCTCCAACCAGATTAAATTTGGTTTGCCAATATTAACCAGGTAGGCATAAACCTCGTCCACGGCCAAATCGGCAAATTCCACCGCCAATATTTGGGCGGCGCAGCCGCTATCAAGAGAACCAAGATCTCCACGCGCCATGGCCACAGCGCCGTTAATTGTTGCCATGGCAAAGATATCCAGCGGCG
>JAADIV010000070.1 GCA_013151175.1 Deltaproteobacteria bacterium
CCCGCTGCATCTAAGTGCCGCTGAACAGGCATGGCTGCGGGCTCATCCCGTTATCAGGGTGGCAGCTGATCCGTCCTACGCCCCCTTTGAATTTAATAATAAGGGAATTTTCAGGGGCATGAGCATAGATTACCTGCGGGCGGCGGGCAAACGCCTGGGCGTCAGGTTTGATATTTCTACAGGCAGGAGTTGGCAGGCGGTAGCGGCCATGATCAAGGAGAGGCGTCTTGATATATTCTCCTGCGTGGTTAAAACTCCGCAACGCCAGAAGTATGTCCGTTTTACCCGGCCCTATCTCTCCTTTCCGGTTACCATTTTTACCCGTTATAATGCCCCGTATATTGCCGCTCTTGGCGAGTTAAAGGGCAAAAAGGTGGCTGTGGTGCGCGATTATTATCTCCAGGATCTCTTAAAAAGAGATTATCCGGGGATTTTGCTATTGCCGGTAAAAAATATTGAGGCGGCCCTTCATCGGGTGGCAGCAGGTGATGCCTACGCATTCTTGGGCAATATCGCCGCAGTGAGTTTTTATATTCATAAATTGGGATATACCAATATTAAGGTGGCGGGGGAATCGGCGTATCGGGCCAATCTGAGTATGGCGGTGCGCCGTGACTGGCCGCAATTTGCCCCCCTTTTACAGAAGGCTTTGGACTCCATGAGTCGTGAAGAGCGGAACCGAATTTACCGGAAATGGATTTCGCTGCGTTATGAAAAGGCGGGAAATTATCGCTATCTCTGGCAGGGACTTGCTGCTTTTTTACTATTGCTTGCTGTAATTATTTACTGGAATAGGCGTCTGTCCCAACGGGTGGAGGAGCGCACCAGGGAACTCGAGGCGGAAAAGGCTTTTTCTGAGGCGGTGATCAACGGTTTGCCGGGTGTTTTCTTTATGTATCTGGTCGATAAGAACGGTAAAATGCGGGAAATCCGCTGGAATAAAAACCATGAGACCGCAACTGGATATTCTGGCGAGGAAATAGAGGGTATGTCACCCGATGACTGGTTTCGGGACGAAGACCTTGAAAAAGCCTATGCCGAGATCAACAGAGTTGTCTCCGGGGAATCTGTTGTAACGGAACTGCCCATTATTAATAAAGACGGAACTTGTGTCCCCTATCTACTTTCCGCCATGCCTCTCAAGGCAGACGGTAAAGACTATTTAATCGGTTTCGGCATTGATATTAGCGACCGCAAAAAGACGGAAAAAGCTCTGACCGCTAGCGAGAAGCGTTATGTCCTGGCCCAACGGGCCGCCAATATCGGTAGTTGGGAATGGAACCCGCAGACGGATGAGCTGCATTGGTCCAGGGATACAGAGCCACTTTTCGGCTTCCCGTCAGGCGGTTTGAGCGACACTGTTGATACGTTTATGCTCCATATCCACCCAGACGACAAAAAGCGGTTTAAAGAATCGTTAATGGCGGCTCGCAAGAAAAACGAGGAGTACAATTTCCAGTTTCGCCTTATCCGCCCCGATGGAGAACAGCGTTGGTTGCAGACCATAGGCGGCGCTGTTGCCGATAAAGGCGGCGATCCAGACCGCATGATCGGTATTATCCAGGACATCACCGAACGCAAGCAGCTTGACGAGATCATGGTGCAGACCGAAAAGATGATGTCGGTGGGGGGACTGGCCGCTGGAATGGCCCATGAGATAAATAACCCCCTGGCCGGAATCATGCAAAATATTCAGGTGTTGCGCCTGTATCTTTTGGAAGATACGCCAAAGAACAGGCGGCTCTGTGACGAATATGGCATATCCTTTGACAAGTTGCAGGAATTTTATATCTTGCGGGAAGTACCGGCCATTATTGACAATATCCTGGATGCTGGCAGCCGGGCGGCCAAAGTCGTCAGCAATATGCTCTCCTTCAGCCGTAAGACTACTAGCGGCTTTATCCCCTGCCATCTCGATGAAATAATAGACAAGAGCATAGAGATAGCCGAGAACGACTATGAGCTGAACTATGATTTTCGTTGTATTGAAATTATCAGGGAATATGCAAGCGGAGTATCTCAAGTTCGTTGTGATCCCAGTCTCATCCAACAGGTTTTTCTTAACATCTTAAAAAACGGCGCTCAGGCTATGCTCAGAGAACAGCGCGAGGGGGCGGTCGGAGAAGGCGCGGCTCGTTTTATCATGCGTGTACGCCAGACCGGGCAGCGGGTGGTGGTGGAGATCGAGGACAATGGTTCCGGTATGGACGAGGTGACCCGCAAACGTATCTTTGAACCTTTTTTTACCACCAAGGGGGTTGGGGTGGGTACTGGTCTGGGACTTTCCGTCTCCTATTTCATTATTACCGAAAAGCACGGTGGCATCATTCGGGTGGAGTCCGCACCTCAGCGGGGTACGAAATTTATCATCTCCCTGCCGATTTATAATGAGGGAAACAAATGAAAAGTATTCTGCTGCTCGATGATGAGGTCTCTATCCGTGACAGCCTGAGCCGTTACCTTGAGGAGTTCGATTTTGAGGTAACGATGGCTGTGAGCGCCGAAGAGGCTCTGGAAATTATGGATCATCGGGAGTTTGACTTAGGCGTTATCGACATTCGGCTGCCGGGAATGAATGGCGATGCCTTTATTGTGCTAGCTCACCGCCAACACCCGAAAATGCGTTTCCTGATTCATACTGGCTCTGCCGAATATGGGATTTCCGGGACTCTGCGTCTGATTGGTTTGCGGGAGAGTGATGTGTTGCAGAAACCACTAGCGGATCTCGGTATATTGCGGCAGGCCATTGACCGTCTATTGCCTGGAGATGATTGCAATGAACAGCCCTAAGATGCCCCGAATACTAACCATTGATGACGAGGCTGATATCCGTCAGAGCTTCTGCCGTTATCTAAGCGAATTTGATTATGAGGTCCTTGAGGCGGCAAGCGGCCGGGCCGGGCTTGACCTCTTCATGGCAGAGCGCCCTGACCTGATCCTGGTTGATCTGCGGATGCCTGATGTTGACGGTCTTACGGTTATTGCCGCCGTCAAAAAAGAGTCCCCGGAGACACCGGTCATCGTAGTTTCTGGTACCGGCAATATTAACGATGCCATTGAGGCCCTGCGCCTTGGGGCCTGGGATTATCTCTTGAAGCCTTTGGCTGATCTGGCTGTGTTACGGCACGCGGTGGAAAAGGCCCTGGAACGAACCCGTCTGCTAGCGGAAAACCGGGCCTATCAATTACATCTGGAAGAAGAGGTAACAAAACGGACGGCAGAATTGCGTCAGGCCCAGAAGATGGAGGCCATCGGCACCCTGGCCGGCGGCATTGCCCATGATTTCAATAATATCCTCACTCCTATTTTTGGTTATACCGATTTTGCCCTTGGCCATCTCGATGAGCCAGAGCAATTAAAATCAGATCTGGAGAATATATCTCAAGCGGCGAGAAGGGCCAGGGACCTTGTGCGCCAAATACTTACCATCAGCCGTAAAACCGGCCAGGAACAACAGCCTCTGCAGATATCTCTCATCGTCAAGGAAGTGATAAAATTACTGCGCGCCTCCATCCCCAGCACCATTGTCATCAGGCACAATATTCTCTCTCAACGTTTGGTTCAGGCCGATCCTAGCCATATCCACCAGATTGTTATGAATCTCTGTACCAACGCTTATCACGCCATGCGTGATAAGGGCGGAGAGTTAGCTATTTCTCTTATTAACCTTGAACGCGGTCATGACGAAGTTACGCCAGGGGGTATAATAAAGCGGGGCTCCTGGGTACGGTTATCGGTCTCCGACACTGGTTGTGGTATGGCCAGGGAGACCATGGCTCATATATTTGACCCATATTTCACCACTAAGGAGGTGGGTGAGGGTACGGGCCTGGGCCTGGCCGTTGTTCACGGTATTGTGGAGAGCCATGATGGCATTATCAATGTCGAAAGCGAAGCGGGGCGGGGGACGGAATTTAGCATTGATTTTCCCGTGTTGGAGACGGAGTGCAAAGTCAATGCGGTTCAGGATGAGATGGCAGAGATACGGGGCGGCGGGGAATGTATCATGGTGGTTGACGATGAGGAGGCCAATGCCATAATGGTAAAAAGTATGTTGAGCCGATTTGGCTATCGGGTGGAGGCCTTCACGGACAGCGTAGCCGCCCTGGTGGCTCTGGCCGAAAATCCGGGCCGCTACGATCTGCTCATTACGGATCTGACCATGCCGGGGTTGGCCGGAACCCAACTTATCAGAAAAGCTCTGGCCCTTCGCAGCAGCCAGCGGATTATTCTCTACAGCGGCCAGAATAATTTTATGCCGCCTGAGGAGCAGAATAAGCTCGGTATCATGGCATTTATCCCCAAACCGCTCACCATGCGAAAACTCCTGCAAACCGTCCGCCAGGCGCTAGATGAATAGAGGGGCGGCCTGTAATAGCATAGAATAATGAGTCAAAAAGAGAATAATAATTTAGGAAAAACTGTCTTGACAAATTGGGGGCTATACCTTAGAAGTTACGGGGCATTTCAATGCTATTTTATCGTGGTAAATTCACCTTTATTCCCAGAAAAATTGGCAGAGTTGAAGAATTGACATAAGGTGGTTTTAATTGGATGAACAGGAGGAATTTTTATGAAAAAGCTGACTATATTTGTCTTTATTTTCCTTCTTATAGGTGCATGTGACGCATTTGCAAAAGATTATATTCTGAGTCTCGGGAAATTGCCGCTGTATATAAAATCGCCTGATAAAGGTATTTTGATCAAAGTAATAAAAGCTATGGACAGGGAGTATAAAGGTGGCCATTTTATTATCAAAGTTTATCCGTTAAGGCGTTCTATTGAAAATGTGATCAATGGTGAGGCTGATTTTCATTTTCCTACGATAGGCTCTAAAATATGGGGGAAGGAAACTGGAAAGCATGAAGAAGAACTGAGAAGAAAGGGGCTTTTTCGTTCCACCGCAAGTCTTACTGAGACACATTTTGCCCTTTTTTCCAATAAGGGCAAGCCGCCAATAAATGAAAAGCATCTGGAAAGATACAAGATAGAAACCGATGCGGGGCATACCTTCTTTTTTGGCCCGTATGTGCGTGGCACTACCTGCCTTTCATGCAGCATCAAAAAATTGAGCGCCGGGCGTATTGACGGACTCATTTTTGCGGCCCGCGAAATCGATCATATAATAAAAAAGCTTCATATAACCAATGTCCGCAGGCAAAATTTCAGGATCTTCGGTTCAAAATTTATCCTGCCGGTCGGCAAAAAAGGAGAGAAATTGGATCGGTTGTTGCAAGGACTTATTTACAAGATGATAAAAGATGGGACACTCAGGAAGGCCGCCGGCCAGTATTCATCGTATTTTATTCGTGAATTTGGCAGCGACTACCTACCTAAATTAAGTGATATACCAAAGTCTTATCTGACAAAATACAAAAATGATGCTGCGAATACCAAGTAAAAAGAGCTCTCCGTTAGCATACAAACTTTTGATTTATATTCTCTTGAGCAGCTCTGTAATAACCCTCGCTATTACATCCTACCAACTTTATAGCGACTATCAAAACGATATCGGCCTGATAACGCAGCGCTTTTGGCAGATAAAGGTCAGCTATCTTGATTCTTTGTCAAGGAGCGTCTGGAATTTCAATGAAGAACAGTATGAAATGCAGCTTAAGGGAATACTCAGCCTGGATGATGTCGTTTATGTTGCGCTTGTAACTCCGAAAAATAAAATACTTGCCGCGAAAGGCGAGCCTGAAGTGGAATATATAATCAAAAAAACATTTCCACTAAAAACTGAGGATTTCGGTAAAACGGTAGATGCCGGGCGGTTGGTTGTGGTAGCAAGCTTGAAAAGGATTTATTACAGTCTTTTCAGGAAGGTTTTTGTAATCCTTATTTCTCAGGGAATTAAAACCTTCATCGTTTCCACGATAATCATTCTGCTTTTCTATTTCCTGGTGACAAAGCGTCTATGGACGATTTCCGGTTTTGCCAAAAGTATTGATTTGACAAACGATGAATACTTGAAACTCAATAAAGGCGCGGGGAAGGACGAGATTGATCTTGTTGCCGGCGCGATAAACAGAATGAAAAAAGAGCTTAAAGGTAACTACGATAAGATAAAGCAGATGAATCTTCAGCTTGAATCAAAAGTTGCTGAACGTACTATAGAGCTTGAGAGTGCAAATATAAAACTGGAGAAACTGGCCACGCACGATAGCTTGACCGGGATTTACAATCGGAGAAAACTTGATGATTTGTACGGAAAATACTGGCAGCATGCGTGCCGCAACGAAAGCGCGTTGGCGCTAGGTATGATCGATATAGATTATTTCAAGCATTACAACGATACATATGGGCATGGTATGGGAGACACCGCCTTGAAAAAGATTGCCGCAACAATTAAGGAGAGCGCGAAAAGGCCTTTTGATGTAGCGGCAAGATACGGCGGTGAGGAATTTATGATTATGTTGATCCAGGTCGATTACAGTGGTTTTAAACACATTCTCGAAAGAATCAGAAAAAATGTTGAGCTGTTGGCGATTGAGCATAAAAGCTCGGATGTCTCAGATGTGGTGACGGTCAGCATAGGCGGTATTTTTATTGTTCCCGGAGATGACCATGTACCTGAGAAGAACGAATATTTCAGGCTAGTTGATAACTATCTTTACGAGGCCAAAAAAGGCGGTAGAAACAGAATCGTCTGCGCAAAATCGCTGTCTAGGCGGCCTGTAACGAGCGTATATTCTGGGTAAAAGGTGAAACTCATAAGTCCCCTCTCTCGATCTATCATCCCCAAACCGCTCACCATGCGAAAACTCCTGTAAACCGTCCGCCAGGCGCTAGATTTTCAGGTCTGAATAAACCTTGACTTTAGCTGTGATATTAAGCAGGCTAGGAAAAGAACGGAAAAATATCACTATAGAATCAGGGGGCGGCGTATGATTTTCAAGGTTTTTCAAGCCAGTGAAATAGCAACTCTTTTTGAACTATTATCGGTGAACCGTATTGTCGGCCCCATAGAAAAGGGGCGTGATGTGAATGACTCCCCTCTGTATGATTTTGATGTAGTCTATGATTTTAAAGACCTGGCGCTAGATTACGGCCAGACCATCCATTCTGCCAAGAATTACTTTCTGCCCTATCGTGAAAACCTCTGCACCTTCACCTTCGAAGATGACGCCTGGGAGAAGGATGTAGATTTTGGCGCCTATGAGGCCCATGTCTTTTTTGGCCTTCACCCCTGTGATATCAATGCCTTGAATAAGTTGGACAAAGTTCTGATGGGGAACAATTATCCCAATCCGTTCTACGGGGCTAAACGCTCAAATATGTTCATTGTGGGACATTCCTGTACTCCAACCCCTTCCTGCTTTTGCCATTCAATGGGCTCTGATTCGGCCCTGAGCGGTTTTGATCTCTTTCTGACTTTGATGGAAGATGAATACTTTGCGGAAATTCAGTCGTCCCGTGCCTACCATATCCTTGAGAATATGGAAACCAGAGAGGCTACCCATAGGGATCACCTGTTATTCAGGAAGGCATCGTCCAGGAAAAGGAGTCTCTTCAAATGTGAGGTTGACACGTCTGATCTCACAAAAATTCTTGATATGGAATTTGAATCCGAGGTATGGCGGAAATGGGGCGGTAAATGTCTGTCCTGCGGCACCTGTGCCAATGTTTGTCCCACCTGCTATTGCTACGGGGTAGAAGAGGAGGTCAACATGGATTTCAGCCACGCCAGTAAGGTAAAACAACTCTATTCCTGCAACCTCCTTGACTTTGCCCAGGTGTCCGGCGGCCATAACTTTAGGCCGGAGAGTTCAACCAGGCTTAAATATCGTTATTATCATAAACATCGCGGCTTTGTGGAGGCCTATGAAGAATCGCTCTGTGTGGGATGCGGACGCTGTGGTAATGCCTGCCTTGCCGGTATTACCGTGCCGGAAGTGATCGCCAGTGTCCGGGGAGGGGAAAAGTGATGGATAACAAGCTGCAATTTGTAGATCTGGCTGCCAGCCATGGCACGCGCGTTCATAAGCCGGGGGTTGAGCATTTCGAGTACTCCTATAAAGCGGAAATCACCAATCTCTATTCCCTCACTGCCACTGAAAAGCTGTACCAAATTCAAATTGTTGATCCTGGAGAGCGCAAAAAATTCACCTTCCTGCCGGGCCAATTTGTTATGTTGGAGCTTCCCGGTATTGGTGAGGCGCCTTTTTCCATTTCATCCTCCGCCATTCGGCATGGCGATCTTGAATTCTGCATCAGGGGAGTTGGCAAGATGACCAATTTCCTCAACCGGGTCAAAAGGGGAACCACGGTGGGAATCAGCGGCCCCTTTGGCACCCATTTTCCGGTGGAGAATATGGCAGGCAGCGATATATTGCTCATTGCCGGGGGGCTGGGTATTGTTCCCCTGCGTTCTCCGCTCATGTCCGTGCTTGAAAACCGCAGCAGTTACGGCCGGGTTGATATTATCTACGGCGCCCGCGAGCCTTTGGAGCTACTTTTTACCTATCAATATGAGATGTGGAAACAGTTTGATATTAATCTGGAGATCATTGTGGACAAGGGCGATGACAAATGGAGCGGGCCGGTGGGCTTAATCACCGAAATATTGCAAGCCAGAATAGATAATGGCACGGCCAATGATTTCAGAAAAAATACCTACGCCATTGTCTGCGGCCCGCCGGTGATGTTTAAATTTGTCTGTGAGATGTTGACACGGGCTGGTCTGCCCATGGAAAAGATGTTTGTCTCTCTTGAACGTCGCATGCATTGCGGCCGGGGTAAATGCTGCCGCTGCAACGTCGGTTCCACATATACCTGTTTAGAGGGGCCGGTTTTTGATTATTGGACGGTGCTGAATCTTAAAGAGGCTATCTGATCTGACCCAAGAAATAAAGAGGATAAAAGATGAAGACTGAACGGACGTTTCTCGGGGTGCCGCTTGTCAGGCCAAAGGTTGGGTTTTTTGAGCTTAGTTCCTGTGAAGGCTGTCAGCTGCAAATCCTAAATAATGAAGCAAGCCTGCTTGATTTCCTCTCCCTGGTGGAGATTGTCAATTTCAGGGAGGGAATGAAAGAAAAGTCGAACGATTATGA
>JAADIV010000073.1 GCA_013151175.1 Deltaproteobacteria bacterium
AATGGCTATAATCAGGGCGGAACCAAAAAAACGGCCGAGGAGATATTTATAGCGCGGCAGCCGGTTCAGGAGGATGTACGTTTCTTTGCGCTCCTGTTCCCGGTAGAGGGAAAACATTCCGAATAGAATGGTGACTAGCAGGCAGAGCAACGATATACCCAGCATACCGCTGTTTTCAATGAAACGGGCCGGGGTGCCGAGAGAAAGGGTGCTGATATAGACGGCAAAACCCAGGAAGAGGAACAAAAAAACGAGAAGCCCGGTAAATATCCGGTCGCGAATACTCTCCAACAGGGTAATTTTAGCAATAGTCAGGATCTGGCGCATTGAACCTCCTTCCGGAATCCTTCGTCAAGGTCGGCCGCTTGCCATTTGCTCAAAAAGTCATCGACCGTACCCAGGAAACGTAGCTCACCCGCAACCAGGATACCAATACGGTCACAGAGACGCGCCACTTCCGAGAGAATATGAGAGCAGAAAAATATGGTCTTGCCGGCCTCTTTTTCGGCAATAAGCAGATCAATAACCTCACTTTGGCCAATGGGATCGAGACCGGAGGTCGGTTCATCAAGGATGAGAAAATCGGGATTACCGGCAAAGGCTTGAGCCAACCCAAGGCGCTGTCCCATACCTTTGGAGAGATTTGCTACCCGCCGCTTCGGGCAGTGGGCCAGACCCACCATTTTGAGGAGTTCTGCCGCCGGGGCGGTCTTTTCCGGGGCGGCGGCAAGTTGTATCTGGCAGTTGATATATTCACCCACTGTGAGATTGGGGTTGGGGCGGTAATTTTCCGGCAGATAGCCAAAGCGGCTTCTGGTGTCGGCCATGGCAAGACCCTGGCCTCGGAAAACAATTGTCCCTGAACTTGGCCGCATTAAGCCCATTATCATCTTGACGGTAGTAGTTTTTCCTGCCCCGTTGGGGCCAAGGAGACCAAATATCTCCCCCTGATGGATGTCAAGATCAAGGCCGGCCAGGGCCGTTACCAAACCGTCCCGGCTTTTGTAGGTCTTGCCAAGGCTGTGTAAATGGAGAAGATTTTGTTTTACCATTTTCCTTTTCTTTGTAATACCATAAAAAAAACGCAAAGCCGACTTGCATCGTACTTTGCGCTTATACCGCTGACTGCCCAGCCGACTTTATATTTAAGGAACCTGCAACTGGCTCATAAAGACACCGTTTCGCAGATTCGCTAAAGTGCTGCCGTCTCCCATGCCGCCATAAAAAGTCGTGATTGAAGTTGAAGAGGTGCCGAGGTAAATAAAATAATAATCAACTGTGTCGCCTGGTGCGGGGGTGGCGGGGAAGCTAGCCAATTTTAGCGCCCCTGGAACTACTGTCGTGGGATCATTGGCCGGATTAAAATATGACAGGCCGTTAAATGGGTTTTTGAGCGGCTTGTCCTCTGGCATTATCTCCTGGACAGCGGCGGTGATGGCGGCCCCGCAACTGGCAGTGGGATTGTTAATGGTATTGGTGTTAGACCTGTTCCAGTTGGATTTGGTGTTCTCAGCCGTAAAATAACTAGCCAGGGTATCGGCGTATCGATAGTCGCGGCAGGTGGCGGCCACCGGCTGTGAATTACGGTTTCTTTCCACCCATTCATTGGCCCATCTGCCCAGTTCTCCGGCGCTCTGCCGCACAACATTGTATTTGGCCGCCACCCTGGCCATCTGAGCCCTGGGTATGATAACGGCCAACAGAATGCCGACAATGGTGCCGACAATCAGAACCTCAAGCAGAGTAAAACCCCGGTTTCCCTTCACCATCAGGTTATTAACGGTCATAATAGTTCATTTCCCCAAGTTACGATTATCGAGTAACGCTTCATGCTACAGGCGAAAAAATTACCTGTCTCAACCACCGGCCGCACGGGTCGAAAGGGTATCGACCAGATCGTAGAGCGGCAGCATAACTCCCATTACCAGGACAATGGCCACTCCGGCCAGCATAAAAATCATAATCGGTTCTAAAAGGGCTAAGGCAATGGTAATACGACGGTTCAGAGCCTCATCGTACTCGTTGGCCACATACTCCATTTGTTCATCGATACTGCCTGATTCCTCGCCAACAGCGATCATCCTGGCGACCATATTAGGAATTATACGGTGCTGGCGGAAGGTGCTCGACAGCGATTTACCCTCTATGATCTGTTCCCGGCAGTCGTTAAGCACCTTTTGTAAGACCAGGTTATTGACCGAGGCGGCGCTAAGTTCGAGGCCGCGCAGAACATTGACCCCGGCGCCCAACAACATGGCAAAATAACGCATAAAGAAAGACATCCGCAGATGGATAAAAAAGGTCTTCAGGATTGGTATATTCTGCTCGCACCAGTCATAATAATAGCGCGTTTTAGGGTTACGTCGGGTAACTATAACCAGGACAATGGCGGCGGCAATAATCGCGCCAATTAACGTCTGCTGCTGGCGCAGGGTCTCCGAAACAAAGATAATAACCCTGGTGACGAGTGGCAGCTGCACCTTAAAACTCTTCATCATATCGAGGAGAGGCGGAAAGACCATAGTTAAAAACACAAAACAGGCCAACAGCATGGCGACCAGGACAAAAGAGGGATAGATCATGGCCTTTCTGGTATTTTTAATCAGGGTGTCAATCCGTTTCAGGTGGTTGACCAGATCAAAGAATACGGCATCAAGATTACCAGTGGATTCACCGATTTCCACAACCCTGACAAAAAGTTGCGGAAAGACCCTGGGCTGTCTGGCCATGGCCTCGTGCAGGGCGTCACCGGCTTCAATACTGGTAATGAGTCCTGCCAACGCTTTTTGAAAAGTTTTTGAATCGCTATCCTGGCGGAGATCATCAAGGGCGCGAAGCACTGAGACCCCGGAATGTAACATTACCCCCATGCTGTTACAGAAATCGATGAGGATTGGCCGGCCGATCCTGCCAATCTGCATGGTGGCAAGGGAAGTGACAAAACTCCTGACTCCAGAGTCTTTAATCTCAATCAGGAGCAGGCCGGACTGCTTTAAAACAGCGGCCAGTTCGCCTTCATCCCTGGCAAAACGGGAACCGTTTACGACCTTTCCGTTTGTGTCCGCAGCTATGTAGGTAAAATCTGGCATTATGTAATCCTAAATATTTCTTCAAGGCTAGTTAAACCGGCTAGCACCTTACTAAGGCCATCTTCCCTAATGGTTTTCATACCATCATGCACGGCCTGCCGCATAATAATATCTGAGGACGATTTCTGCGAGATAAGCGCGCTGATCGCCGCCGACATTTTAAGAATTTCAAAGACACCAGTCCGGCCACGATAACCGGTATCTCCACATTTGTCGCAGCCAACCGCCTTTTTTATGGACTGATCGGCGGCCAACCAATCTTCCGGCAGATCATATTGCGCCAATTCATCAGCGGCAGGCCGATAATCCACCGCGCAATTCCTGCAGACCTTACGGGCCAAGCGCTGTGAGATAACGGAACGCAGTGTGGAGGGAATCAAAAAGGACTCAACACCGAGATTCAGGAGACGAGGAATAGCCGCAGCGGCATCGTTTGTATGCAGGGTCGATAACACCAGATGCCCGGTCATGGCGGCCTGCATGGCGATTTGGGCAGTTTCCAGATCTCTGATTTCGCCAACTAGAATAATGTCTGGATCCTGGCGCAGAAAATACTTGATAGCCATGGAAAAGGTCAGGCCGGCGGACTCATTTACCTGGGTCTGCTTAATGAGCGGCAGATTGTATTCAATTGGATCTTCAATGGTAAGAACATTTTTTTCTAGAGCGTTGACGCGCCTCAGGATGGAATATAAGGTCGTGGTCTTTCCGGCCCCGGTGGGCCCGCAGGCCAGAATAATACCATGCGGACGGATAATCTCCTGTTCAATCGTATTCAGTTTGGTTTGATCCAGGCCGAGATACTTAAGATCCAAGACGGCGCTGGCCTTATCGAGAATACGGAGAACCAAATTCTCGCCGTGACTGCACGGTGTTGATGAACAACGAATATCTATGTGACGATTGATAAAAGCAAAATTAATACTACCGCCTTGCGGTAATCTGTTTTCGGCAATATCCATCCCCGATATGATCTTGACGCGGTTAATAATCGGCAGGTGCAACTGCTTGGGCAAGACAAAGGAACTTTGTAAAATACCGTCAATACGGTAGCTTATACGGGTTGATTTCTCCTCAGGGGTTATATGAAGATCCGTTGCTGTATCACGAATAGCATTTATGATAAACAAATCAACCAGGCGGATGATTGGGGCCTGATTCTCACCCTCCACCATGGCACCACCCATGGCAGCCCTGATGTTGGCATCAATTTCATCGCCAAGGGAGAACCCGACCTCATAGTACATCTCAATGGTGTCGGCTATCCTGAGAATATCGGCCGCAAAGATATCCACCGCCATACCAGTTTCATGGCGCAGCGTATCAAGGGCGATAATATCATTGGGATTATCCATAGCCACCTGCAGGCGGCCATCGGTAATGGCAAAGGGAACCACATTAAATTTTTTGGCAGTTTCCTTTGTTATGGTATTAATTGCCTCGGGATCAATAGCGGTCTGTTGCAGATCAACAAACTGGATATCAGAGGCAATGGCCAAGGCCTTGGAAAGGTCGGTTTGAGAAATAAAACCCAGACGAACCAGGACATCGCCCATCAGCTCCCCAGTTCTTTTCTGCTCACTCAGCGCCACTCCCAACGTTTGGGTAGTGACAACATTGTTTTTCAGCAGAATCTCTCCGAGTAACGCCATTATAAATCTCCTGTTGTCCTAATTTTTTGTAAACTCTCCACCGTAACTATTCAGCCGGACTCAGTTCGTCCCCGCACTCTTCTGCGGCTGCGGTGCAGGATCTAGCACGATATTGTATTTCAATAACATAGTGCCGGGATCCCGAAAGAGCTTACCATGCATCATACTATCCATCTCAATCATGCGTGTGGCATAGCCTGGAGCCTGAAAATAGACCCAAAGGTTATTGGCTTTACCCGGATCAAAAACAAAGTGGTAATCACCTGTAAGACTGGACACCGCCGCCTGATATTCACCCAGGACGGGGGGGTGCTGGCAGTCATCACCCTTGCAGCCGAATAGCTGGAATTTACGTTTAATCAGGTAAACCTTACAACCAACAACATTGGCGGCATTTTGATTACTAATACGGCCAAACACCGTGTATGGGCCCTTTTGCGGAACCTCATCGAAGATGTTTTTCACCTTGCTATTCGACCTTGCCAACTGGGCACACCCCAGAGACGGCAGAATGGCCATAATCGCTATGATGGTAAGCAGCCTTCGTAACATATCGCACCTCTTTGGTTAGTTAGTGTTTGCCCTTATTTGCGGACAGAAACTAGTTAGAACTCAATGCCCCGCGAACCACAGCCCAAAAAACACTCAGCTACAGGCAGTGGACAAGAATAAATTTTTTACTCATATCACCCGGGGTCACATACGCGTCAACAAAACAATCCTTTGACGAATCCGATGACTGAGACGACTGTCGGTTCGTACCTTGGCTATGCTGAGGCATTGACGATATTGCTCAACAGCCTCAGCTAAACGACCATGTTTTTCCAACAATGAGGCATAGATCAAATGCGCCTTATCGTTATTCGGGTTCAAAGCCAATAATTTCTTTAGATATTCTTCCTGGGCTACGGCGTCATGCCTTTGCCCCGCAACAAAGGCTAAATTGATCAGGGCGCTCTCTTGTTGCGGATCACTGGCCAAAGCCTTTTTAAAACTGCTAGCGGCCGAATCAATATCTTTGCGGCGCAGGGCAATAATCCCCTGATTTACCAGAGCCCGGCTATTAGTCGGCTCCTTGGCTAAAGCCTGCTTTACATAACCCGCGGCCTTTTGCAGCTGTCCCATGCGGATGCTGATAGCCGATAAATTAACCAGGGTGTCCTTGAAGTATGGCCGTTGGCGCAATACCTGCTCGTAATAAGATTTCGCCTCCTGCCAACGGCCTTTGCGTTGGTCAATCAGGGCAATCTGGTAGATACGATCTATCTTGTCGCTAGCAACCGCTGCTGCCACCGCCGCCATCCCGCCGCCTTTTATCTTTTCTTTAATTGCTCGTGTCGCATCTAGCACCTTGCTGCCTGGCGGCGCGGTTGAGCCGACTATCATCAGCGGGCTTGCGGCTGGCGGGAGAGGCAATTTTGCCAACCCGGTGGTACCGGCAACAGCATATGACCGCCGGGCTTCTGGTTCCGGCCCGCCAACACCGAGCCGGCCGAGTATAGAAGCCGCGTTATGAAGGGCCGCTTTAACCTTAATTGTCTTTAATTCAGCTAAAATATCTCCCAGTAATTTATTATTAACGGCGAGATGTTTGTCTGCCGTCCCAGTCCTAGCGACTACCAACGCGTGCCTGGCGGCTAGTTCTACCGATGACGCTACAGGCTTGGCCACAACAGGCGGCGGACTGGCCGTTAACGGGGGCGCGGCTGTCGTCGCAACAACCGCCGGCGGCACACTGGGCCTGAAGAATAAAAGCAGTCCAAGAGCAATCAAGGCCGCCACGCCCGTGACCGAGGCAATTAAATAAGTAAAATGTTTACGGTCAGATTCATGCGTAAGCGCCGGCGGCACTGAAGCACGTTCCGGCTCGTTATTATGCTCCTTTTTAGTTACGATACTTTGATATTCATTGATCAGACTCATCTTTCAACAATAGTCGGGGTCAGCAGGATTACCAACTCAAGTTTATTGCTGACCGCATGATCACCGGCAAATAAGGTATTACCAAGCAAGGGAATATCTCCAAGCATAGGAATTTTGGAGTGGCTGTTATTGATCTTGTTCTGAATCAAGCCTCCCAAAATTATGGTGTCACCATCTCTTACCTTAACTATGGTGTCGGTCTGCCGAACATCAAAGATTGGCACATCCCAACTGGTACCGTTATAGGTAAAGCTTTCCTTGGAGGCCATGGAAGTGATTACCGGCACGATATGGAGGGTCGTAACCCCGTCCGCGCTAATCTGGGGTGTAACCCCGAGACTGATCCCGGCTTGGGCTGTTTTTACCGTAGGGACAAGAGAAGAACTGACAACTTCACCGTTAACCGTATTGGTGCTAAGCTTCCAATCAAGATACGGGATTGTTCGACCAACATTAATTAAGGCGGTCTGGTTATTAATTACATTAACCCTGGGGGATGACAGAACATTTACCGTGCCTTGGGTACTCAGGGCGTTAAGGGTGGCATTCAAGGTGTCGGCTCCGGTGCTGTCAATGTAGGTCAGGTTGAGTCCACCGCTGCCCTGGGAAAAATTGGCGGCAACGTTGGCGCTCCCCTGCACCGCTTCACCAAGAAAATTGCCAAAATTAACGCTCTGCCAGTTTATGCCGTATTGATGCTCCTTGTCTAGCTCTACCTCAATAATTTTAGCCTCAATAATGACCTGCCGCCCAAGAGACTTCTGTACCTTTCTGAGGTATTTGGCAATGATTTGAATATTACTCCGGCGGTCGGTAACAACAATGGTGCCGGACATCTTGTTTATTTGTACCTTGCCAACAGCGGACAACAAACCCATTGGCCTGCCTTGACTTCCACCTTTACCGCTCTGCTCATCGCCCTTAATCGTATTCTTTATCTGAGCCCAGACATCGAGATCCGCCTTGTCAACTGAGGCATTTACGGTGAACTCACCGGAAAGATCACTGCCGGAACTACTGGAGCCACTGGAGCCGCCTGAACCACCTGAACCACCTGAACCACCTGAACCACCGCCAAGCAAATCACCACCCACAGATGAAGTGGAGGCATTACCCATGAGCGGATAATCAAAGTGGAATATTCTGGTTTCCAACGCTCTTACACTCAGAACATTATCGTTAATGTCATAAAAGAAGTCATAGGCTTGCAAAACACTATCCAGTATGGTTGTCAAAGGCAAATCGTGCATCTCAACAGATATTTTTTCAGAGGGATCAACCCCCTTGTCAATAATCAAATTAAGATGGGCCTCCTTGGCTAGTCCCAACAGCACATCGCGAATCGAGGTGTCACGCGCCACCACTGAAAAAAGCTTGCCCTCGTAAGGCATTTTCTTGTCGGTAGCCACCTGCGGCCGCAAAGGAGCCAGTGACGGCAAATTCCTGGGATTAACCAACTGCCTCTGCGCCCGCATGGCGGCCAGTTTACGGGCCATAATCTTTGTGGGGCTAGGTTGCTGCAGGACGTTATCGGGCTTAGCCGGGGGCTGAATCGACGCGCAACTGGTAACAAACGCAATACACAAAAAGGCCAGCGACCATCCGGCAAACCGGATTACTGAGGGCTTAAGAAGGTAATTGTTTTTCATTGTTTTCCCTTATTTATCGACTCTGTTTTAATTGTTGCATAAGTTGCAGCAACAATTTGTTTTGTTGGCTCATAAATGATGCCGCTCCCGGCTGCGGCTGAGAACTTTTTTGGGCCGGCGGGGGGCTGTAAAAGCTGCCGCCGCCAGTAGGTTCAACCGCAACGCCATAGCCAGAATTTTGGGCAACCATAACCTTGACGTCCCTGCCCGTCGCCCTTGTCAGAATTACAAAATTATTACCAATACCCTTGATCATATCGCTGTTTATCCGTTCGCCAACCGTACGGAACTGATCCTGAATCAGGGCTATTTGCCGGTGTTCCCCGACAATGGTCATTCTTAACACGGGCAGGGGGCGGGGTCGTGTTGATGAGGCAGCGGCCCCTGATCGTGACATATGGGAAGCGGATTGAGCAACCCCAATGGCAGAACTTGAAATATAGGGGGAATTAACTTTGGTTGGCCAGAAAAAAGGATTACGCTGTTTCCGCACCTCAGCCTTCGCTAGCCGTTTGCTGTTATCAGGGACGGATTTTTTCATTCGTTGCAGGGAATTGTAAAACTCAACCAAAGCCAACCTATTCCCCGCAGCCGCTGTCTGATCCTGCGGGGCTTCTGCATTGGTTACCGGTTCGGCGAGTTTGGTTCTTAACTGCGGCACCACATAGTGAAAATGAATGAAGATCATCCCCGAGAGAGCCAACAACAGAATAATTAGCCGGGTAAGATACAGGCGCG
>JAADIV010000103.1 GCA_013151175.1 Deltaproteobacteria bacterium
GTATCCTTTACCGCCCCCACAAGATTGAACCAGCTCACCCCGCCATGAATCATGAAGGCATTGATATACCAGGGGTTATGAGGATTTGGCAGCAAATAATGGTCTTCACAAGCTAGCAAGGCTCTCTTTACCCGGTCAGGAATTTTTTGGGTAACGCGCCGCCGGCCATAGGTCTTGATAGTCGCCCCCTGGGCATCGATTATTTTGGCCGAATGAGCGTAGGTAGAAAGCGACTCAGGAATTCTGGGAATACCGGCCGTATCATAAATGGCGCGGGCAATGGCAAATTCTACTATGTGTTGGGTCGGCCCTGGTATATAATTGACAACGAAGAGGCCCAAAACAATGAAGATGCACCATTTGTACAAATAAGGCACCCTGGTTCTTAACCAGTAGAGAACCTGCCTAAACGGGCTGTCCCAGGGGAACATCTCCTGTTTTGTGGGGTCATTCTCGATATGGTTCAGATAGTCATTATAACTTGCTTCGAGGTGCTCACTCTTTTTCAGCTTTTGCAGGACGGCCTTTTCTGACATACCCCGCCGAAAATCTTTCTCGGAAAAGGTGTGTTGAAAGGCCTTGTACTTAATCGCCTTTTTTTGAGGATCATTTTCGACATTTTCCCCCTGTTTATTTTTTGATATAGGCATTTTGTGGTAAAAATTTAAATGAACACTCCGACAAGTTGCGGTGAACAATTATAATTTTTCAAGGTTCCCTATGGTACAATATGAGACCATCTCAGCCTAACCCATCTTTAAGACAGGGAAAAGGTAAAAATAGATCCTCTTAAAAAAATGCCGGTTATCTATTGAAGATGACCGGCATTTCTGCCGATAGCGGAGGTAGGCGGAGTGGGCGTGTACTAGTTTAGATCGCACCGAAAAGGAAAAGATTTGCTTATATTCCATTGTCATAGCTGCGGGTTTCAGCAGGGAGTGCAGGCCAGACACAGGGGCAAGACCGTGCCCTGCCCCAAATGCGGCAAGTCCGTCTTAATCGGCAAAAAAGTGGCCGCCGATCAGCGGCAGGCCAATTATAAAGCAGCGCCTAAAAAGGGCTGCGCGGTTTTTGATTGTCATGGCTGCGGTCTGCAAAAAAGGGCGGTGGATAAATTTCTTGGCAAAGAGGTAAAATGCCCAAGATGCGGCAAGAAAGTCATTATTGAGTGGCAGATGCTACCGGTCGGGGACAAGGCCCAAACGGTAAAAAAAAAGCGGGTCTGGCTGCCGCCGATTCTTCATTACCTGCGGCAATTTTTCAGGTGGATAAAACGCCGGCCCCTGGCTTTTAGCGCCGCGACCTCTGCCATAGCCATTTTTGTGGCTATTGGCTATCTATTTTTTACCGGAACAGGCGCCAGGCTCTTTGCCACTGATTTGCCTGACAAGGTTGAGCTACCGCCGAGTCAATTACAGCAACACCGACAGGTTAATGATAATTCCGCCCGGATGTCCGCCCTCGAACAGGCCCTTGCCACCAACAGCAGTCTGCGGGGCATGAATCTAAACAAACTGGATCTGCGCCGTTTTGATTTACACGGTATAAATTTACGTGGGGCTAACCTGCGCGGCACCCTGCTCGATCAGGCAAATATGCGCAAGGCCGATTTACGTGGAGCGGATTTAACCGGCGCCAGTCTTGAATATGCCGATTTGTCGAAAGCCAGATTAAGTGACGCGGTGCTGATCCAGGCTAGCTTGCGCGGCATCGATTTCCATAAAAGTATCCTGAAAAGGGCCGATTTCAGCGATGCCAACCTGAATAGAGCCGATTTTGTTGAAGCTGATTTGCGGGAGGCGGTTTTGGTACGGGCTATTGCTTCTGAAGCGGATTTCAGCCTGGCAAACTGCCGGGGAGCAAAATTTAATAACGCCCAACTGACCGGTGCCAATTTTTCCAAAGCTAAATTAATCAGAGCGCAATTTATTAATACCAATTTAACCATGGCCAAATTGACCGGGGCTGAATTAAGAGAGGGGATTTTTCGACAGGCTGATCTGGCCGGGGTTGATTTGCGGGGCATTAATATGTCCAGGGCCGATTTCAGCCAAGCCAGCCTGTATGGCGCCAATTTAGATAAGGCCGATTTGAGTATGGCTAACCTCAGTCAGGCAGATTTAAGCCACGCGCAGATGAATAAAGTTAATTTAAGCCGGGCCAGGTTAGTGGCGGCCAATTTGAACCAGGCAGTTCTCAACAAGGCGAACCTTAAATTGGCCAATTTGGCTCGGGCCGACCTGACTCAGGCGCAGATGGCAGAGGTCAATTTGCGTGGTGTAAATTTGCATAAGGCCAATTTGACCAAGGCAGTGCTAAAATCTGCTTCAATGCAAAAAATTAATCTTGAGGAGGCGAATTTAACCGGGGCAGACTTAAGAAACACGGATATAAGCGGCAGAGCCATCTTGAGCGGCGCCAATTTCACCAATGCCATATTAAGTAAAGCCAATTTACGGAATGCCGATCTGAGCCGCGCCAATCTGACCAACGCCAATTTACGGGGGGCGGTTTTGGCAAAGGCGAATTTGAATTACGCCTATCTCAACGAAGCCGATCTTACCAAGGCCGATTTAACCTATGCGGATTTATCAAATGCCGACCTTAAATGGGCCAATCTTACCGGGGTTAATTTAACCACTAGCCTGAATTTCAATATTGAAAATTTTAAGTTTGCCATGCTGAACGGTGCGTCTCTGGTAAGTTTTGATCTACGAAATGCCGATCTAAGCAACGCGAACCTGGCCTATGCCGATTTGCGCAATGTCAATTTAAGTAACGCCGACCTTACCGGTGCCAATTTACAGCATACCAAATTGGCCGGCGCCGATTTAAGATGGGCTATATTGACAGGCGCTAATTTAAGCGCGGCGGATCTCAGCGGCGCCAACCTAAATGACGCCGATTTAAACCGGGCCAATCTCGCCCAAACCAAAATGAACGGGGCAAAATTGACCAATGTTAAAAATATGGCTAAATCCAGGCACTTGGCGGAAAGTCTGGGACTGAGCAAGTCGTTATTGGCCCGGCTAAAGATAGAGCAAAATCGTTTGGCGGCCAATCAGTCCGCTAGCGGTCAGCGGGAGTTAGAACCAAACCAACGTGATATTAAAATATGGGAGCTGATTATTAAAAAATATGGCCGAATTACGATGACCTACAAGAAGCCGGTAGAGTTGAGTGAAGCCTACGAAGGATTGAGTGATATTGAGATAAATCTGCTAGAACATCGAATGTTCGCGGCTGCCGCTGACGGGGTTGTCGCT
Organism: Deltaproteobacteria bacterium; assembly: GCA_013151175.1. Taxonomy (GTDB): domain Bacteria; phylum Desulfobacterota; class Desulfobulbia; order Desulfobulbales; family VMSU01; genus JAADIV01. The sequence goes on from JAADIV010000103.1 coordinate 3,267, forward strand.
AAAAAACATAGCAGGATAGGTGTTTTGTTCAGCGTGAATTTTATGCCGGGCAATGTGGTGATCCCCGTGCGGATTCGTTGGATATCCCCGGATAACAAGGTGGTAAAGAGCGAAAAAATCCAGGTCAAATATCTGCAAAATCAGGTGGTATCAATGGCCTTACCCCGAAAAACCTCCCAGGTTTACGGTAATTGGCGGGTCGAATTTTCCTTTGCCGGCAACAAGATTGGCGGCCAGAATTTCGAAGTTATGAGCGCCGCGCAGTACAAAGCAAATATGGCGGCGGGTAGACCCAGAGGGTGATTTTCCTAGCCACAGAAGCAAAAAATGGCGGCCATTTAATTTAAATGACCGCCATTTCTGTTTTTCAGCCGCCGCTTCGAGAAGTTCAGCGGCCGGGCGCGCTTGATCTAAATCTCCTCAGACAGGGCCATAACCATAGCACCCTTGGCCGTGGTGTTCAGCGGGTCATCCGCGATTCTGACCGTGGAGATATTGACCGGCAGATCAACCTCCTGCATGGTCTTCTCGAAGAGTTCCTTAAAGCCGTTAGGCAAGACCGTGCCGCCGCTCAAAGCAATGGGTATTGAGGTGCTGATCTTGGGGATCTTGTCTGTCTTGCGCAGGGTATTCTCAAGACTCTGCAACAGGGTATGCACTAATTCGATATAGTAAATTTCCAGGGCGGTCTCTACCCGGTTTTTGGGCGGCGTGGCGAGGGTGAACTCATTTTCCTTGATTGACTTAATGGTGGTGGCATTTTCACCCACAGAAAGACCGACCAACGTGTCGATATAATCACCGCCTTTCTGGATGCTGTAGGTGATAATCGGCACAGAGAGGTATGACAGACAGACATTGCACATACCGCCGCCCATACTGATACCGATGCCGGTGAAATTATCATTGGCCAATTCAGACATAACCGTTGCCAGGCCCTCATTGATTGAAGAGGGCTTGTAACCAAGACTGGTGAGGTACATCTTGATGATTGATTCGTGATAGACCACGGAATTAAGATTGTCCAGGGGGGCGCCGGGAACACTGAAGCAAATGATCTCATTACGGTTGGGGCTGCCCTTAATCAGGGTATTGATAATGGATTTTAAAACCGTTATTCCTTCATTCTCGCGAGCACTCAACAGACCCTGCTCCATAGTGCGCCGCGTATCGGCATTAAACATCCTGGCAAAATTTTCGGCCGAGAAGCCCAGGATATAGAAGAGGTCGTCCTTCTCGTAAAAGCTTATATCGTTCTCAAGTAAAATCTTTTTGGTGAATTTCGAATATGGAATGGTAAAAAAGGCATTAAGTTGTTTAACTGTTTGAATTTGCTTTCCTTTATTCTGAGCCATGACAACGTGACTTGTGCCAATATCCAGGCCCACCGGCCCTCTGGGATATTCAGCCGACTCACCAATCTCTTTTTCTCTCGACACTACAACCTTTTTTGATGCCTCAATGGCAGTATCAATATTTTCTAAATCATTGGCCATTTTATTGCCCCCTCGTTGATTGTCAATTTTAGCCGCCCCCCTGGCGCTTCTGCTTTCTGGTTGGACTGGCCGGTTAATGCTGCCTTGTCGCAGATGCCTCAATACACCCTGCTCTTAATTTCCTGTTATAATTGTAACTTATAAGGTAATTATTCGGTACAATGGCGCATAATGTTTAAAACATTTTATAATTCGAGTGGATTTTACCCCGCAGAATTTTGGATGATACAAAGATAATATACCGATGGTCAATAAAATTAATTATCCCCCCCTGCCTATTGTCGAGTTGAAAGACAAGATCATTGCCATGATCAAGGCGCATGATGTCCTTATCATCGCCGGAGAAACCGGATCGGGCAAGACCACACAATTGCCGAAGATGTGTCTGGAGGCCGGTCTTGGCAGGAAAGGCTCTATTGCCTGTACGCAGCCGCGCCGAATTGCCGCTATGACAGTAGCCGGGCGGGTAGCGGAGGAGATGGGCGGAGACGGCGCGGATATGGTGGGTTATAAGGTGCGTTTTATTGACCACAGCAGCCGCCGCACCAAAATTAAATTTCTCACCGATGGTATGCTGTTGGCGGAAACTGCCAGGGATCGGCATTTGCGGCGTTATGAGATGATTATTATTGATGAGGCCCATGAACGCAGCTTAAATATCGATTTTTTATTGGGAATCTTACAGCGTCTGCGAAGCAAACGGCGAGATCTTAAAATAATTATATCCTCGGCCACCCTGGATACGGAAAAATTCTCCCGTCATTTTCAGGAAGCGCCGGTTATTAACATACCCGGCAAGACATATCCCGTTGAGGTGCGTTACCTGACCTCTGAAATTGCCGAACGGGACAGCGAATTGCCCATCAGCGAGCGGGTGGCGCAGGCGGTTTTTGCCATAGGCCGGCGGCCGCTTGGGGATATTCTGGTTTTCCTGCCCACAGAACGTGATATTCTGGAGAGCGCCGAAAGGCTTAATAGTATGATGATCAAAGGCGGCAGCAACGCTTTGGACGCCATGATAATGCCCCTCTTTGGCCGCATGTCAGCCAAGGAACAGAGCCGCATCTTCCAGCAGCAGAAAAAAATTAAAATTGTTCTGGCCAGTAACGTGGCGGAAACCTCGGTAACGGTACCCGGTATCCGTTATGTGATAGACACCGGTCTGGCTCGTATATCCAGTTACAACCCCAGAGCGCGGACGACCAAACTGCCGATAACACCAATCTCCAGAGCCAGCGCCGATCAGCGTAAGGGGCGTTGCGGCCGGATCGGCCCCGGCATATGTATTCGCCTCTACAGCGAAGAGGACTATCTGGCGCGGCCCGAATATACCCCGCCGGAGATTATCCGGGCAAATCTGGCCGATGTCATTCTGCGGATGGTGGATTTGCACCTTGGTCATCCAGCCAAATTCCCATTTCTTGATCCGCCTAAATCGCGATCAATCAGAGATGGTTTTAATCTCTTGCGTGAGTTGGGGGCGATAAAGGGTAACCCTGATGAACAATTACAACTGACTAAACGCGGCCGGATAATGGCCCGTCTTCCCTTAGACCCCATGATCGCCAGAATGATCCTGGAGGCCAAACAGCGGAATGTTCTGCACGAAGTTATGGTGATCGCCGCCGTCTTGAGTATCCAGGATCCCCGGGTGCGGCCCCTGGGTCGTGAAAAGCTAGCAGACGCGGCCCATGCCAAATTCATGGCGCCAGGTTCAGATTTCCTTACCTTTTTGCATATATGGTCGGGATATCACCGTACTGCCAGAGCGGTTAAAAGCCGTAATAAACTGAGTAAATATTGTCGGCAGAATTTTCTGGCCTATCAGCGAATGCGTGAGTGGTGCGACATCTATGGCCAGATATGCAAAACCCTGGATGAGGACGGCCAATACGATATTGCCGCCGGGGATGTGCGGGCGGATGCTATTCACCAGTCAATTTTAAGCGGTATCCTGCGTAATATCGCCCGGAAAAAGGAAAAATCGTACCAGGGCGCTCAGGGGCAGGAATTGATGATATTCCCCGGTTCAGGACAATTCGGCAAGGCCGGCCAGTGGATTGTGGCAGCGGAACTGGTGGAGACCTCCAGACTTTACGCCCGGACAGTAGCAAACATTAAGCCGCAGTGGCTAGAGAATCTGGCCGGCAGTCTCTGCCGCTATTCATATTCAAATCCCCATTGGTCAAAAAAGACCGGACAGGTTATGGCCCTGGAGAAGGTCAGCCTTTTCGGACTGATTATTGAGACCGCCAGGCCTAAAAATTATGGGCCGATTAACCCGCCGGAGGCCAGAACCATCTTTATCCAGGCCGCCCTGGTAGAAGACCAGATGCACAATCGGGGCTTTGACTTCCTGGGTCATAACCAGAGACTGATCGCCAAATTAAAAGACATGGAAGACCGGGTGCGGCAGAGGCATATGGTGGATGACTACCAGATTTATCATTTTTATGACGAACGCCTGCCAGACCAAGTTTGGGACGCGGCCAGTCTGCGCCGCGTAATTCCTGAGACAGGCGCCTCGCTCTTTATGAGTGAGGACGATATACTGTGGCAGGAAACCAGCCAGGAGAAACTGGCCCAATTCCCGGATACCATGAAGCTAAATGACTTCCGGCTTAAATTGTCATATAAATTTGAGCCAGGTTCAAAGGCCGATGGCGTGTCAGTGCATATTCCGGCGGAGGCCCTGCCGCATCTGGAACCTGATCTTTTTGACTGGTTGGTGCCAGGCCTGTTCAAAGAGAAAATTAATCATATTCTGCGGGGACTGCCAAAGAGCCTGCGCAAGCAGTTGGTACCGTTAAATCAAACCGTCCAAACGATTATTGACCGGCTCAATTTTGGTGAGGGGCGTTTTTATCCATCCCTGGCAATGGTTATCAGCCGGCATTTTGCCCTGGATATTCCGCTGCGGGAATTAAGCGGCATCACCCTGCCGGATCATCTGCAAATGCGTTACTGCCTGACGGCGGCAGATGGCAGGGTTGTCAAGGTCTCCAGGGTATTTACCGATCTGTTGGACAGCGGTCAGACTCCGGCCGTGAGCGAATCATTTAAGGAGTTGCAAGAGCAGTGGAAGAGACGGAAATTCAGCCTGGAGAATCTGGCCGATTTGACAACAAAGATGCCGGTCAGGGATAAAAAAGGCCGACTGAGCGGCTACGCCGTGCCGGCTCTGACAACAGTGGGAACGGACGGGGTCGGGCTGCGTCTCTATTTGTCAGAGGATGAGGCGTCTGTTCATAACCGGGCCGGCCTGTTACGGCTTTATAAAAAGGCTATGCCCCGTCATATCAAGGAGATATCTCAACGATTCGCCTTGAGGCAGACAGATTGGCCGCTATTTGCGTGGTTGGGAGCAACGCAGCAGGTTAACGCCATTATTTATACATTTATATTGACAAATACCCTTTTAAACGACGCCAATCCCCCCCGTAGTCGAGAGGATTTTGCGGCACGGGTCGCGGAATTCAAGGGCGGCGAGTTATGCAGCCGAGCCGGCGAGATATTTTCCCTGTTGGAGACGGCTCTCACAGAACGGCAGCGCACTTTGGAGACAATTATTGACTTTGAACGCAAAGCGCCAACCAATAAAATAAACCGGCAGCGTTTTAAGGAATACCAAACCCAGCTAAGTTACATATTACCACAAGAATTTTTGCAGGAGTTTTCAGCGGTACAATTATCCTTTACGCCCCGTTATTTGAAGGCCCTGCGCATCAGGGTGGAACGGGCCAATTCCTTTCCCGGCCGGGATATGGAAAAAGCCGGAATCCTGACTGTTTTTGAAGGGCGCCTTAAAGAGGCCGGGGAACAGTTATTAAAAATTAAAATTCCCCGTCAACACGCGGAAGCCGCGCGTATTTTGGCAGAATATCAAATGCTCCTGGCCGAATTCCGCGTCTCTTTATTCGCCCAGGAGTTGAAAACAGCGGTGCCTGTATCGGTAAAACGGCTTGAAAAAAAGGAACAAGAACTTATGGAACTTCTATGAAGCCATGGGCGCCAGAAATTATTCAGTAACTACTCACCCCATAGGCACTTTAATATCAATAACCACAAGACTTGTAACTGCTCGCAGGGTGCCGGAGATGCGAGGCATCGTCCTGCGAAGCGTACTCCCTGTACATGAGCAGGGCGATAACGAAGCAGGTAAGCGAGCGCGCGAGACTCCGGGTTCGGTACCCTGTGAGCAGTTACATTATTCATAGACAAATGTCTCACAATCACCTGCGCAATTACCCCGCATATA
>JAADIV010000017.1 GCA_013151175.1 Deltaproteobacteria bacterium
CGTTTACCGAAGCCGGACAGCTAAAAAACTCCAGACGTCCAGGCCAACTGACCCGCGCTAGCCCCCTTCTCATCACCTCATCCGGGACGGGAAAACCGGCCGCAGCCAAAATGTCAAGCGCCGCCACGGCCAGGGCGGCGTTATCGCCCTGATATTCTCCCCGCAGGGCAAGCTCCACTCCGGCAATCTGCCGTTTCAGGCCCGCTTCGTAATGCCAGACGCCTTCAGCACGAGTCATGCGGAAATCACGATTCAGCTCCAGAAGCGGCGCCGCCAGTTCTCTGGCCCGCTGGCGGACAACCGCGCCGGCGCTCTCCCCGGTTACTCCCGAAACAAGAGGGACACCGTGTTTGATTATCCCAGCCTTTTCCGCCGCCACCGCCGCCAGTGTCCGGCCAAGATACGCCTCATGATCCATACTTACATTGGTGATAATCGCGGCCAGTGGGGAGATGATATTTGTGGCATCAAGGCGGCCGCCCATGCCAACTTCCATGATAGCCAAATCTACCTTCTGCCCGGCAAACCACTGCAGGGCCAATGCGGTGGTAAATTCAAAATAGGTGATCTGCTCATGGGCCAGAACCGCAATTATCCGGCTGGCATGATCGGCAAAATCCGCCTCGCTGATAAAGGCGTCGCCAATCATAAAACGCTCCCGTACCGAGTTCAGATGGGGGGAGGTATAAAGCCCGACCTTGTAACCGGCCGCAGTCAGAATGGTCAGTAGGGTCTTAGAGACAGAGCCTTTGCCATTGGTGCCGCCCACATGGATAAACCGTAATTTCTCCTCTGGGTGTCCCAGACGTCCCAGAAATTTTGCCATTGAGCCAAGGCCCAGTTTCATTTTGAAAAACTGGAGATCATCAAGAAATTTCCAGGCCGCTTGATAATCCATCAGGGCAGGATCTCCATCTTGACGTAATCAAGATTAATGGTCTTTTGGCCGTGCCGGGCAAAAAATATCTGCACCGTGTTCTGGTTAATCTGTTTAACAATCTGTCCCGCCCCAAAAAATGGATGCCGGACGTGCCGGTTGAGGAGATTATCAGCGGTAGCTGCGATCTTTTTTGCCGTTTGCGGCATGACAACGGCCCCGGTATGTGCCTCATGGGGCGCAAACCTGATTTCTCTTTTGGCGCCAAGGGTGAGACCGGCAGGAAGTTCATCAAGAAATCTGGAAACCATGGCAGGCTCGGCAAAATGGCCGGGCGACGCGCTCATCTCCGGATAAACAAGATAAAGGCGCTCTTTGGCGCGGGTACAGGCCACATAGAGCAGCCGTCTCTCCTCCTCCAATTCCGCGGTGGTCTTGGCCATGGCCGAAGGGAATTTACCCTCCACCAGACTAATCACAAAAACCACCTGCCACTCTAGCCCCTTGGCCGAATGCACTGTGGACAACACCAATTGGCCGCCCTGCCCCGTCCTGTCTCCTGCGGCTGCCGGCGGATCTAAAGCCGCGTCCTCAATAAATGACTCCAGATCATCGTATCCGGCGATTATTTCTCGCAATTGTTCCAAATCCGGCTTGCGATTGGGATAATCATCATGATAAATCCGCTCAAAAATGGGCTGATAATATTGCATTGCCAGATCAAACTGGGCCAGGGGCGTAGCACAATCAAGCAGTGCGAACAAGGTCTGAACCAGGGAACGTAAGCCCTCCCGCCATGTTTTACCGGCCTTATAAGCCGCCAAAGCGCCAAAGGGATCTGCAACTTTCAGCGCTGCCAAAATTTTCAGGGCGGTCTTGGGGCCGACCTTGTCAAGCAGCAACAAGATACGGTTCCAGGCCAGGTGGTCACTAGGATTATAGATCACCCGCAGATAGGCGGTAATATCCTTGATATGGGCTGACTCGGTGAGTTTTAGGCCGCCGCGCTTTTCAAAGGGCAGCTGCCGGGAAGTTAGATCAAGCTCTAGCTTATATGAGTGGAAGCCGGAACGGAACAGGACAGCGATTTCCGTCATCGGCACTCCATCATCTAGCAATTTCGAGATATTACGGCCCACATAAGAGGCCTGATCTGCGTCATTACGGGCTGCATACAACACCGGCTTTTCCCCACCGCTGATGGAGGTAAAAAGTTCCTTGCTATATTTTTCGGCGGCGTGATCGATGATGGAATTGGTCAGGGAAAGAATAGGTTGGGTACTGCGATAATTTTCTTCAAGCCGGATTAATTTGGTTCGCGGGAATATCTTGGGAAAATCCATGATATTCCTGAAATCAGCGCCCCGAAATGAGTAGATAGACTGGGAATCATCACCCACCGCCATAACATTTTGATGCGATGCGGCCAGACGACTGACAATCTCAGCCTGTATATGGTTGGTGTCCTGATACTCATCAACCATAATATAGGAAAACCGCCCGGCAATCAGCTCTGCCGCCTCCGGGAACTCAAAGAGCAGACGGCGCAGGTTTACCAACAGGTCATCATAATCCATCAGATTATGCTCCAGTTTAAACTGGCCGTAATGGCGTTTAATACGCGCAATATCTTCTATATAATCGGATAGATGCCAGTAACGCTGATTTATAATTTCGTCCAGGGACTGGCGTTTATTAATTATCTGGCTGAAGATGTTTATAATCGCCCGTTTGGTGGGAAAACTCCGGCCAACGCCACCCAGGTCAAGGGACGATTTCAATAAATTGACAATGCCCTCGGCATCGCCGCGATCAAGGATGGTAAATTGCGGGGTATAACCCAAGAGATGCCCGTAACGACGCAGAATACCGGAGGCCACGGCATGAAAGGTACCGCCAACCACCCGGCGGCATGAATCGTCCAACAGTTCGCTGCCGCGCGCCAGCATCTCAGCCGCTGATTTGCGGGTAAAGGTAAGCAGTAAAATTTCTTCGGGGGGAACGCCCTGCTCAAGCAGATGGGCAACTCTATAGACTAAGGTGCGGGTCTTGCCGCTACCGGCCCCGGCGATAACTAGCACCGGCCCCCGCATGGTGGTAACAGCCTCATATTGCGGCGGGTTAAGATCGGCAGATCTTATCGAGGAACTTTTGCCGCCATCTGCCGGGGAAAATAAATTGCCTTGCATGGCGGATTATCTACCACCTGTTTTTTCCTGAACCATCGTCTTGATAACCGCCACAACCCGGCGATTCTCTTCACGTCCCGCTTTAGTAGCGTTGTCGGCAATGGGTTTTGTCTCACCGTAGGCCTTGATCGCGAGACGGTTGGCGCCGACCCCCGCCCGCACCAGGAAATCCTTAACGGCCTGAGCCCGTCTGGCGGACAATTTCAGATTATAACCGGCCGGCCCCATTGAGCAGGTATATCCCTCAATCACGGTGCTAGTGTCCGGATATTTAGTCATAAAATCAGCCACCGTCTGCAATTTAGCTTTGTATTCCGGCTTGATAACCGCTTTATCAAAATCAAACTGCGTTTGCAACTGAACGCGTAATTCTTTCTCCTTAAGCAATTTTTCATGCGATAAAGGCGGCGCCTTAACCTGCGGTATTTTCGGCGCCTCTTTCCGGGTCTGGGTCAGCACCGGCGCAGGATTCTTTATACTAAAAAGAACTCTCTCCATAAAATCGGCGAGTTTATCAGGAGCGCGCAATTCATTTGCCTGACCGACAAAACCGTTTACCGCCACCTGTCGCAGATAGGCAATATCAGGATGTTGCCGCCGGGCCGATGCTATAAATACAGGGTAGATACTCAACCGGCCCTTATAAAAATCGTGAATTTCGCCACTGGCAGTCAATAAACTCTGCCGATCCGGGCCGTTAAAGGAGCTTAAAATAATAATCGCCGTGTTGCCGGGAACGCCCCTAATCTCCTGATACGCGGCATCCATGGCCATGGACACCTGGTTAAACATGGTACCTGCCGGGGTATTGTTGATTCGCACCGGTTTGATCCGGGCGCCAACTTCCTGGGCCATACCATAAAGCAGGCTGTTATTAAAATCATATTCATTGGCGTTGGGCCCGAATATCCGTACTCCCTGCGCCAATTTAATATCGGGGATAGCGTGCTGCATCCCGGTAAGCAGGGCAAAGAGCAGATTACGGGGCAGAACACCGCGCTGCCGTTGCCGCAGATCGGGGGAATCGTCCACCAGAAACAGCAGATTTTCCACCTTTTGCCGATGGCGGCCATCGGCAAGATATTCATTAAGATTAATCATATCTGTGTCATCAGCCAACATCACCCGGCGGTCACCTGAGGAGAAGTGCGTCTGGCAGGAAGACAATAGCATGATAACGAGAAGAAGCGGCAGGCATTGACGTATATTCTTCATTAGTTTATCCATGGGTTATCTTGATAATGACTGCAAAACATTCATAATTATCGATAATAATCAACAATACCATCAACCAAATCGGCGATGGTGTAGGTCTGAGGCTGAACATCAACCCGCAGACCATGTTTGCCCGCGTTTTTACCGGTAATCGGCCCGATTACGGCAACATCCAACCCGGCAAGCAATTCAGTCAACTCAGCACGGTTCGCCGCGTTCAGCATAAAGATAAAATTATCCACCGTTGAGGAGCTGGTGAATGTTACCATATCCACCTGTTCCTCCGCCAACAAACGGCGTAATTCATCTTCCCTGCCCCTGGGCCGCACATTCTGATATACCGGCACAATGTCAACTTCAGCGCCCGCGCCATTCAGTGCCTCTGGCAGAGAGGCGCCGGCCTTCTTCGCCCTGGGCAGCAGAATTTTTTTGCCCTTGGCCTCATTGGCCGCCAATAATGCCTCTGCCAATCCCCGCCCGGTAAACTCCGTCTCCGGCAACAGATCGGCACGCAGACCGTATTTCTGTAATTCCTGCTCCGTAACGCTGCCAACCACCGCGATTTTGATACCATGCAGACTCCGGGCATCAAGCCCCAAATCAAGCAGACGACCAAAAAAGAACCTTACGGCATTGATACTGGTGAATAATATCCAGTCATAATCAACCAGCCCCGCGACCGCGTCATCTAGCGGCTGCCATGAGTCTGGCGGCTCAAGGGCGATAGTAGCAAATTCCAGACAATCCGCGCCCAAATCTTCCAGACGCTCAACCAGATCACTGGCCTGCTCCCTGGTTCGGGTAACCATTATTCTTTTACCAAGGAGGGGGCGGCTTTCAAACCAATTCATGGTATCACGTAATTTAACGACCTCACCAACCACAATGACGGCCGGCGGTTTAATCCCGGCCGACCGGGCAATTTCGGCCATGGTCTCCAGGGTGCCTACCTCCGTATGGTGGGCCGGGGTTGAAGCCCAGCGAATTACCGCCACCGGCGTTTTGGGATCCCGGCCATAACGTATCAACCGTTCCATAATGGTGGCAAGGTTTTTAATCCCCATATAAAAAACCAGGGTGCCAACACCGGTGGCCAGTTTTTCCCAGTCTATATTGCTGCTCTTCTTGGTGGGATCTTCGTGACCGGTAACAAAAGCCACCGTTGCGGTATAGCGGCGATGGGTAATGGGAATACCGGCATAAGTTGCCGCAGCGCTTGCCGCCGTAACCCCCGGCACCGCCTCAAATTTAATCCCCTGCCGGGCTAATTCCTCGATCTCCTCACCGCCCCGGCCAAAGATAAACGGGTCGCCGCCCTTCAGCCTGACCACCATTTTACCCGCCTGAGCCCGGTCAACAATTATCTGATTAATTTCCTCTTGAGTATGGGAATGGCATTTCCCCCCCCGTTTGCCGACATATAAAAGCTCCGCTTCAGGCGGCGCGAGTTGCAGAAATTTTTTATTGGCCAGATAGTCATAAACTATCACATCGGCCCTTTCCAGTAAAGCGCGGCCTCTTACCGTTATCAAACCGGGATCACCGGGGCCGGCGCCGACCAGATAAACAATGCCATGTCCATTATTTTTCACAATTCATTCCTTTGCGGCAAAAAAATACAAAAAAGAGGCCGAACTCATCAACAGAATCCGACCTCTTGCTAAACCACTCCAACAAGCGCGTACAACGGGGTGTTCCCGAAGTCTCGCGGGCTCGCTTACCTAGAGAGCTTACGACTATTTAACCGCCATATTCTGGCCATATACCTCTTCCAGAATAGCCCTGGCTCCCATATTCAACAAGTCTTTGGCCAAATCACGACCAATGGCCGCAGCATCATCCGCCAAACCGGCTGCTGTTTTTTTCAATACTTCCTTACCGTCAATAGAAGCCACCAGACCGGTCAGGCTAATATGGTCGCCATCAACCCGGCAATGTCCGGCAATAGGCACCTGACAGCCGCCCTCAAGGGTCAGCAGAAAGGCCCGCTCAGCGGTAACGGCCACGAAGGTATCGCGATGAGCCAAAAATCCCAGACCATCCAAAAGCCCTTTATCCTCGGAGCGCAGTTCAATTCCCACTGCCCCCTGACCCACGGCCGGTAGCATCTCCGCAGAATCAAATAACGAGGAAATACGCCCGGATAACTTAAGCCTGTTCAGGCCGGCCGCCGCCAGAATAATCGCCTCATACTGCCCCTCATCCAGTTTTCGTAATCTTGTATCAAGATTGCCGCGCAGATCCTCAATCACCAGATCAGGACGCAGAATTGCCAGTTGGGAGCGGCGGCGTAAACTGCTAGTGCCGATCCTGGCACCCTCAGGCAGTTCATTCAACGTCTTATAATTATTTGCCACAAAGGCATCCCGGGGATCTTCACGCTTGGTGATAATTCCCAAACAGAGACCGACCGGCAATTCCGCCGGCACATCCTTCATGGAATGGACAGCCATATCCGCAGCACCGCTCAGAAGCGCCTCTTCAAGCTCCTTAACGAAAAGCCCCTTGCCGCCCACCTTGGCCAACGGCACATCGAGAATCTTGTCCCCCTTGGTAACAATCTTATGCAATTCTACCGCAGTATCGGGATATTTCCCCTCTATCTGAGCCTTAATACCATTACTCTGGGCCAGAGCCAGGAGACTTTTTCGCGTACCTATTTTAATCAATTTTCGCATACAGATGTCCTTTTTTTGCCATCAGGCATTTTCTATTTCGTCAAGCAGGGCGGCGGCCAACAGGGGAATCATCAACTCGTGGTGGCCGGTAACAGCGTACCCCTTACCGCCTCCCGCAGTAGGCCGATTCACCACATTGGTCATGGGCCGGTACTGGCGGAGAAAATCAAAATTGGCTGTAGTAAACGATTCCACCACATACCCAAGGTTGCGGACGACAGTAATGGCCTTTAAAAAAACTTCCGGCAGCAAAACGGCCGAGCCAATATTGAGATAAGCGCCGCCCTCAAGGTCTGCTACAATACCACAAAACAGGCGGAAATCAAGATGTGATGCCTTCCCGGTCGCGGCGCCGCTGCATGAGGGATGGATATGAACTATGTCCGTGCCAATAGCCACATGCACCGTTACCGGGACACGCAGACGGCGGGCCATGGCCAGCAGACTTTGATCATTATAGGGGAAGTCTGCGGCTAGCAAGGCATCTCCCAAAGACCGCCCCAGACCCTTGCCAGCCCCGGCTCCATCGACAATTGCCTGATTAATAAACTCACCCGTCTCCCTGGCCGCTCCAAAGGCGCCGCTGCCCAGTACCTGCCCCACATCCTCAGAGGTGCGGCCGACCATGGCAATCTCGGAGTCATGGACAACCCCGGCACCATTCAGGGCCAAGCCGGTAATAATCCCCCGCTCCATCAAGTCAATAATAATGGGATTTAAACCAACCTTTATGACATGCGCCCCCATGCCCACCAGAATCGGGCGGTGCTGCCGATATGCAGCCGCCAGGCGTTGCACCAATTCGGGAAAATCTACGCCTAGCAATTGTTTGGGCAAAGAGTCCAACAACTGGCGCACCGTTTGCCCGCTTCTCTGCGGTTTGGCGAATTCTGCCACCGTCACCTTACTGTGCCGATCATGAATGGAATAGGTATTAAGGCCGCTCAGATCAATGGGCTGATATTCTTTCAAGATCTCTCTCCGAACATTTCTTCATCTACCAATTGGCACAATAGATGCTCAACCCATAGATGGGTTTCCTGGATATGCGGGGTAAAAGTAGTGGGAACATTTAACGAAAAATGTGCCATTGCCGCAAGCCGGCCGCCGCTGCCACCGGTGAGCGCGGCTGTTTTAAGCCCCATCTCAGCGGCCCGTTCAATGGCCTTGATAACATTGGCGGAATTGCCACTAGTAGATATTCCCATGGCTAAATCACCCTCTTTAGCCAAAGCAGCAATTTGCTTGACAAAAATATCATCAAAGGAGAAATCGTTACCGATACTGGTCAGAATAGAGGAATCTGTGGTCAGGGCCAGGGCGGCAAGAGGCGGCCGCTCAATGAGAAAACGATTAACAAATTCAGCCGCCATATGCTGGGCATCAGCCGCACTGCCACCATTGCCAAAGATCAAAATTTTATTGCCGTTTCGCAGTACATCAATTATAGCGGCTGCCAACCGGCATATCTCATCTTTATTGGCCTGATAAAAATCTTCCTTGGCCTTGTTGGAATCTCTAAGACCCGCCGCTATTAGTTGTTTCATGATTATATTTTGGAGTTTAATGTTATCAGGACAATGGTTTAACTTTTTAGTAACTATTCAGCAGCACCCCATCTTAGCCCATTCGGAGTCTTCGCTTACCTAGGCCTTTTGGTATTCGAGCAGTATAACGAGAGGAATGGATCTTGGCGACAAAAAATATCAAGTTCATATTCTAGATAAAACGAGACAAACAATCAAAACGTGCCACGTTAATAACACAAAAAAAGCTATTAGCGAGTTTTTCTCACAATATCCAGATGCCGGGGATATTAAGCTAAAATGAGAGTCAGCAAGAGGTTATGGAATTATCAAGAAAGTGGTTCGCCACGTCGAACTTCTTGACATACCTTCTCATGGAAGCGAAGACTCCGAATGGGCGAAAATGGGGTGCTGCTGAATAGTTACGCTGTCATTTGCATATTGACCTGCGCCATAATGGCGGGTACCGCATGATCCGGGGGCCTAAACTGAAAACCTGAAAGCCTGCCTCTTGAAATTTTTTAATCTCAAAATCGACCCAACCGCCTTCAGGGCCGATGGCTAGCGCCAATCGTCCGGCCTTTGAGCCGGTTATCGCAAGGGGAGCGCCAACGGGGTGCGCGACAAAACGATGTTGGACTCCGGCCAATTCATCCGGGAGAACATCCTCAATAAAGGGGCAGAAACGCGGCTGAATTGTGAGGCCCGGCAGACGTGTATCCACCGCCTGTTCCAAGCCCTGCAAC
>JAADIV010000023.1 GCA_013151175.1 Deltaproteobacteria bacterium
CCGGGGTTTATTATCCTCCTCGTAGGGGATGAAGACAACCCCAAGCTCACGGGCCTGCCGATACTTCTCCTCCGCGTAGCCATAGGTGCGCATATCACGATATAGGACAATTACCTGGGCGTCAGGATCAATCTCTTTGATATGCAGGGCATTTTTCACGGCGTGATTACAACAAACCTTACTGCAATAGGCCAAATCATCACCACGCGATCCGGCGCACTGTACCATAACCACAGATTTGGGCGCGCGATTCTTAGACTTGCCGTTAAGACGCTTCTCCAATTCCTTCTGGGTGATTATCTTGTTGGATTTAATTGGTTCCTGACCCAAAACCTGGGCGGGGATATGCTCCTTGCCGCCGGTGGCCAAAATAACAACCCCGTGATCGATGGTATGTTCAACCGCACCCCTGCCGCTGCCAACCTTGACGACAGAGGAAAAATTACCGACAAACCCACTGATATGGGCAAGCTCGGCACCGGTCATCACCTCAATCAATTTTTCTTTTTTGACCCGCGCAATAATACCCTTCAGGGTTCCGGCGGTATCCACACCTTCGATGGTGCGGGCAATATCCAGTAAATTACCGCCCAAAACCGCCGTCTTTTCAATAACCGTGCAATGAAAACCCTGTTCGGCCAGGGTAAGGGCCGCCGTAAGACCTGCCACGCCGCCACCAATTACCAGCGCCTTATCGGTAACCGGCACTGTCTGCTCGGCCAGGGGCTGAATTTTATTGGCCTTGGCCACCGCCATCCGGATCAGATCCATGGACTTGTCGGTAGCCGCATCCGGCTCATTGGCGTGTACCCAGGAACATTGATCCCGGATATTCACCATCTCAAACAAAGAACGATTTAAACCGGCATCCTTCAAGGTCTCCTGGAATAGCGGTTCATGAGTTCTCGGTGAACAGGCGGCAATTACCACCCGGTTCAATTTATGTTCCTTTATCCGCTTTTTCAGCATCTCCTGGGCGTCCTGGGAGCAGCTATACATGGACTCCTGATGATAAACCACATTTTCCATACTGTCGGTGTAGGCATCTACCCTTGGCACATCAACAACGCCGCCGATATTAATACCGCAATGACAGGTAAATACCCCAATCCTGACCTCTTCACCGGCAATATCCTTTTCCTGGGGATAGGATTTAATAACATACCCATTGCCGCGCTGTTTCTTCAACACGCCCGCCGCGATACCGGCGCTAGCCGATGCCTGGGTAACACTCTCCGGGATATCGCAGGGGCCCTGAAAGGCGCCGGCGACATAGATGCCCTCTCGACTGGTGTTTAAGGGATGGAATGGATCGGTATTGCAGAAGTCAAATTGATTAAGCTCCACATCTAGCATCTTGCTTATCTTTTTGGCATCCTTGGGCGCGTCAAGCCCCACCGAAAGAACTACCATATCAAATTGGGTAAAATTATGTTCACCCGTCATGGTGGCATAGGTCAGCCTAAGCCCCTTCTCATTCCAGGGAGTGACACCCGCAACCTTGGCCCGGACAAACTTAATGCCGAACTGCTCTTTGGCCCGTGTGTAGGCCGCGTCAAAATCCTTGCCCTGAGTCCGCATATCCATGTAATAGATGGTTATGTCCAACTCCGGATCATGCTCCTTGGCCACCATGGCCTCCTTGATGGCGTACATACAGCAAACCGAGGAGCAATAACCGTTATCGCAGCCCAAATCGCGGGAGCCGACACATTGGATAAAGGCCAGACGTTTGGGATGCCGTTGGTCAGACAGGGTCAGAACATTGCCAGTGTAAGGGCCGGAGGGGTTGAGTAAGCGTTCAAACTCCAGACTGGTGACAACATCGGCGTGAGTCCCGTAGCTGTATTTGGCCAGGGTCTCATCGGGCACCCGACCAAAGCCTAGCGCCAAAACCAACGCCCCGACCTGTAATTTCTTTTTGCTAGGTTTCTGCTTAAAATTAATGGCATGACTGCGACAAACCGGCACGCATATCTGACAGGTACCTTCCGATACATGCAGGCAGGAGACGGGATCGATATAGTAGGTGGCAGGCACCGCCTGCGGATAGTCAATATGGATGGGGCGGGTAAGATTTAAGCCCTCGTTGAAATTGTCCTGCAAATGCCGGGGACAATAGCTGGTACACAGGCCACAGGCCGTGCATTTATCGGCATCGATATAGCGGGGACGTATATTCACCTTGGCCGTGAAGGCACCGGGCTCACCTTCCAGACCAACAAAATCAGCGTTGCTTAAAATCTCAATATTGGGAGACCGACCGGCCTCTACTAGCTTTGGCGCCAGGATTCAGAGGGCGCAATCGTTAGTGGGAAAGGTCTTATCTAGCTGGGCCATCCCCCCGCCAATGGCCGGGTTCTTTTCCACCAGATAGACGTAATAACCCAAATCGGTGAGATCAAGGGCAGCCTGTACCCCGGCGATCCCGCCACCCAGCACCATTACGGCGCCTGAGGCATTATTTTTAGCGGCTTTTTTGCCTTTCACTGCCTTTGCCATAGTTACAACTCCAAATTATTGTAACTGTTCAGCTGCACCCAATCTGCGGTCGATAATGCCGCCTAGCATACGGATGTATAGCTGAACGGCGTTATCGACCACATCTCGGGCACATCTAAACAGTTACAGCCCATAGTTTAGGGCGGTTTTTCGCTTGTACCTGAATAGTTACCAAGTATTTATAATTTTTCTACCCTCACAGAGCAAATCTTATACTCAGGACTTCTTGACAGCCGGTCAAGGCTGTTCAGCGTCAGTTGATTAACCGGCACCTCGGCAAAATGATAGGGGATAAAAACCGTCCCCACCTGTGAACGCTCCGTGACAGTTATCCGCGCCTTAACCTCACCCCGCCGGGAAGTTATCCTGATCCAGTCACCAACGGAGAGCAGCAGCCTATCGGCGTCAACAGGATTAATCTCCGCCAGAGCCTCTGGATATATCCTGGTAATACCGGCAGTCTTTCTGGTCATACTGCCAAAATTATACTGGGCGTAGTGCCTGCCGGTGGTAAACAACATGGGGTATTCACTGTCCGTAGCCTCCTGCGGCGGCGTATAATCTTCAGGAATAAACAGGCCCAGACCTTGGGTAAATTTACCGATATGCATAACAACAGTACCGGGATGGCTCTTATTGGGCACAGGCCATTGCAGACCTGTCTTCTCAATGCGGGAATAAGATATTCCTTTGTATTGCGGCGTCAAAGATGCCACCTCGGCAAATATATCGGCCGCCGACTCATAATTCATTTCATAGCCCATCTTTTTGGAGAGCTCACAAAATATCTGCCAGTCAGGTTTGGCAATACCAGGCGGATCAACAGCCCGGCGTACTCTTTGCACCCGCCGTTCCGTACTGGTGAATGTGCCATCCTTCTCGGCAAAACAGGCCGCCGGTAAAACGACATCAGCCATCCTGGCGGTATCGGTCATAAATATGTCCTGCACCACCAGAAAATCAATCTTTTTCAAGGCCTCCACGGCATGATTGGCGTTGGGATCGGCCAACACCGGATCCTCGCCCATAATGTAAAGACTGCTGATCTCTCCGTCATGAATGGCGTCCCAGACCTCCGTGGCCGGCCTGCCGGGACGGCGCGGCAGGGTTACTCCCCACATACTCTCATAACGATCAAAAACATCGTCACGGCTCAAACCGGCGTAGCCTGGCAGGGTATTGAACAAGGCCCCCATATCGCAGGCGCCCTGGACATTATTTTGACCACGCAAGGGATTAACACCACCGCCAGGCACCCCCATTTTCCCGCAAAGCATAGCAATGTTGGCAACGCATTTGACATTATCGGTGCCGGTGGCGTGATGGGCCAGACCCATTCCATAAAATATGGCACATTTTTTACCAGGGCTAGCATATAAACGTGCAACCGTGCGGAGCTGCTCCTCAGAAACTCCCGTGATTTTCTCTACATATTCCGGGGTATATTTTTCTGTAACAATCTGTAGTTCTTCGTAATTTTCGGTGCGTGTCTCAACAAATTTATGATCGTAAATATCTTCCTCTATGATAACCCGCATCATGCCATTTAAGAGGGCTACATCGCTGCCTGGCACGACACTGACCCAATGATCGGCCCGCCGGGCAAAATCAGTGCCGCGCGGATCAATGACAATTAATTTTGTCCCGTTATCAATGGCCTGATGCAGACGCAGACCGATGGTGGGGTGCCCTGTATCGGCGTTGGAGCCAATCATCATAATTACATCGGACTCAATAATGTCGGCAATGGAATTAGTCATTGCCCCGCTACCGAACGAGATGGCCAGACTGGCCACCGTGGGAGCGTGTCAGAGCCTGGCGCAATGATCTATATTATTGGTGCCAAGGGCCGTGCGCATAAACTTCTGCATAATGAAATTATCTTCATTGGTCGCCCTGGCACAGGAGAAACCGGCGATTGTATCCGGCCCGTACATGGCTTTCAGGTCAAAGAAACGCTTGGCTACATGGTTTAAGGCCTCCTCCCAGGTAGCCTCTACCAATTGCCCGCCCCGGCGAATCAGGGGTACCGTCAGCCGATCCCGGTGCTGAACAAAATCGAAACCGAAACGTCCCTTGACGCATAAGGCTCCGTAATTGGGGGCCTGGGCCGGATCAGCGCATACCTCCATAATGGTGTTGTTCTTAACCCGGAGAATAATCTGGCACCCAGCCCCGCAATACGGGCAGGTTGTGCGAACCTCTTTTACCGGCTCACTGATAACCGGCACCATGCTAGCGGTCTTGGCCAGAGCGCCGGTTGAACAGGCCTCGGCGCAACGACCGCAGGAAACACAATTATCGTTAAACTCCAAGCTGATTCCCTGAGCCCGGCCCTTATCATCAAAACCCGCCGCCGTGAGCTCCAGAGCCTTGTATTCACAGGTATTCAGGCAGCGTTGGCAGTAAACGCACTTATTCAAGTCAACACTTAAAACCGGATGCGAGGTATCCCTGCTATAGACTAGCGTTTTCCCCATCCCGGTCTTATTGAGATTCACCTTATGGTCGATGGCCAGCGACTTCAATTCGCATTGCTCAAAGGCGCTACAGCCACATGACAAACAGCGCCCCGCCTCCTTTAAGGCCATCTCTTCCGTGAAACCGAGTTTTACCTGATTGAAATCCTGCACCGCAATTTCCGGTGGTCTAGTCGGCATCTTTTCCCGCAATTTGACCTTGATGCCCTCAAAATTGCGAAGATCAACATCATCAAAGGAGCGGCCCCGGCTAAAATTGAAACGGCTCTCAGACTTTTTGGGAACCCCCATTATATAACTGTGGATACTGTCGGCAGCCCGTCTGGCCGCAACCACGGTTTGAATAACAGTACGCGTCCCTGAGACCACGTCCCCAGCCGCGAATATACCGTCAATATTGGTGGCCGAATTTCTGACGTTGGCCTTTAGACAGTTTTTCTGGGACAATTCCAGGGACTCTTCGATGCCGCCGGCCGCGATTTTTTGCCGACCAAAAGCCATCTGGCCCATGGAATGAATTACGGTGTCAATCTCAATATGGTTGGAACTGCCGGGAATAGCCTCCGGATGCCGAACCCCCCGCTTATCAGGCTCAGTCAAACGCATACGGATAAGCTCCAGGTCAAGACCCGCAGAAATTTGCCTGATCTGCACCGGCGCGGCAACCATCAAAAATTGCACGCCCTCATTTTCGGCCTCTTTAATGACCCGTTGGTTGGCCGGCATACCGGTTCTGGTCTTGCCGTAAACCACCGTAACCTGATCCACGCCGCAGCGTAACAAGGTTCTGGCGGTTTCAAGGGCAATATTATTGCCGCCAAGAACAACTGCCCGGCGCCCTGTCGGCAGAGCCGCACCCTCAGCAACACTACGGAGAAAATCGGTGGCGGCATAGACATTGGCCAAATTGGCACCGGGGACATCAAGGGGCTTCGGCACCCAGGCGCCAGTGCCGATAAAAATCGCGTCAAAGCCGCGATCCTTCAAACCCTGAAGACTGAAATCAGCCCCCCACTTCTGATTGAATTTAACCGAAATCCCCAGGCGAAGGATGGTGGACGTTTCGTAGTCCAAAACCCTGGGCGAAATTTTATAATTCGGCAGGCCGTAACGCAGCATACCACCCAATTTGGGCATGGCCTCAAATACCGTCACATCATGCCCTTTACGGGCCAGATAAAAGGCCGCCGTCAATCCCGCCGGGCCGCCGCCAATCACAGCCACCCGCTTGCCGGTACGCGGCGCGCACCCCAGTTTTAAATCAACCTTGCCGGCCATGCACCAATCGGCCACAAAGCGTTTTATATGGTTAATGGAAACGGGCTCATCCACCAGAATCCGGCGGCAGCGGGTCTCACAAAAGCGGGGACAGACTCGTCCCACGGAAAAAGGGAACGGGTTACGCGCCATAATCAGCCGCATGGCCTCTTCATACTGGCCCTTGGCCACATGAGCGATATAACCCTGGACATTGATCTGAGCGGGACAGGTCAGGTTACACGGCGCCTTACAATCACCAAAATGCGTCCCCGCTAGGGTCTCAATTTTTGCCTTGCGATACCCGGTGAGGGCCTCAGACTTAGTAACAACCCGCATCCCATCTTTTACGGGAAACGAACAAGAGCGCACCGGTTTTTGCAGGCCCTCTACCTCAACCACGCACAACTCGCAGGGACGCTCCGAGTTCTTGTGCCCCACCACCTGACAAAGGGTGGGGATGTAAATTCCAGCCCTTTTGGCGGCATCAAGAACGGTACCATCCGCTAGCGCAGTAATTTCCCGGCCATCAATTGTAATTTTTATAGACATTGGCAAAAATTATTAAGTGTAGCTCTGTTTAGGCCGCAGGCTTCCATTCCTTTAAAAAAGCCGGGATATGACCGGCCTCTCTCGGCCCGATAGTAATGGCCCAATCTGGTAATTCTTCCTCAAGCTCGCCCTTGATTGTGGCTAGATAGCCGGGAATCAAAAGCTCACGATGTTTAACTTTATCTTCTATACCTGATTTTTTGATAAACTGGGCGATGAGATCCGCGCCAAACTTACCCGCCGCCCAAGCCGTCAGGACCGACAAGCCCTCCGTATCCTTAATCAGCAGCCATGTGGGAACCTTGGAGCCTTCAATCTCGCCGGAAACTATAAAATAGGTAAGGGAGAAATTGCAGGTAATAACCACCGGCGAATTCTCATCGGGGCCGTTCAGGGGATAAACCTCTTCTTCCACAACCATAGGCCGCTGCGGATCGGTAAATATATTCAGACGCTCCAGAAAGAGTGGAAAAAGCACATCACCCTGCAGATCGGAGAGAATAACAATCCCGGCATATTTGGCGATGAGAATAGAGGAGATCATGGCCTCTAGCATCAAATCATCGGTCATCTCACAGGGAAAAGCAATGGTGGGAAACCCCAGTGGTTTAAATTTTTTGTTGATGGCGGCCCGGCGGCAGACAATATTGTCCTCAAGGGCGGCCTTCATGGTACGGGCGCCGGTATCAATAACCAAGTCCTTCAGACCGTTATTTTGCAGATTTTCGGAGATACCCACAACATCATCCAGATTCTGCCCCTTTACGGCCAGAACACAACCGGCGCCTTTGGCCAGTTCTGCCATATCCTGAGCATTATCACTGGTAGCAGCATAAATGAGGGGCTGTTTATCCTTACATACCTCCAACGCCGCCTTCATATTGGCAACTGACTCACTCATTAAAATAAGATTCGCGGCAGAGGCTTCGGCCATAACCTTCCTGACCAACTCAACAAAAGAGGCCGCGTCATTTTTGGCATCCTTAACGGCGATAAGATCGGGTTTCATTATCACCCCGACCCGCTCGTACTCCAATTTATTGAAGTTTTGCAGACGGCTGTCAACGGCGTCATCGGCCATCTCTGTATGAATAAGCACGCCTATGCCGGTTTGATGCTCAAAACGCTTTTCATGCCTCGACAGACATGTTTCGCCGCCAACAGCAAAGGCGGCGTCTCCCGCACCAATTTTGATGGTTCTGATTGGCGGCGCTGAGGCCTCCCCAATTGTGGCCTTAACTTCATCGTCAACATAGGGGCAATCGCCTATCTCCATCTGCCCGGCAGCCACTTTCATGGCAAAGGCCAGGCAGGTGGGTATTTTGCATTCCCCACAATTCTTTTTGGGGAGCATTTTTAATATTTGTATTCCAGTTAAAGCCATCTTTTTCCTCCAATCGTGTCGGTAACTTCTCTAAAATGGTATAGAACTCCTGAATTCCAGCCGCCTATATGCCAGAATCCATAAAGCTGTAATCTTTGATTTACCAGATTTTTTATACGGCCATTTCCATTTCCAACGCCGGATGGCCCTTCTCTTTCAGGAATACCATAATCTCTTCCTCAGTCTCACCCTGCTCCTCAGTGGCAATCATATCGAAGAATTCCGGCATACCAATCTCTTCACAGCGCTTAATCAATTTATCCTTTAGCTGCGCTTTCAGAGCCGCAGGCAACCAGACCAGACGCTGTAAACCGCCTTCGGCCATAAGCAGCTTCTTACTGGTAATAAAATGTTTAGACACCCCCATAAAGCCAGGGGTTTGCGCCCCGCCGCCGGCCATGCCGGCCAGGGTGGTAAATTTCATCCCGGCCGGGGTCATACCACGATAATCACGGTCAACAATCATTACCCCGTTGCACTGAGGCAGCATAGCCGCAATACACTCAAAACAGCCGCAGGCAGTCATGGGATTATTCATCAGGGAATAGCACGATACCGCCGGCACCGCCCCGCGCGAGGCCTGCTGGACAAAATTATTGATCCCTTCAAAATCACCCATTACCGGATCAAGGCATTTGCCTTTCTCAACAGGCTGATTGGGGCCGGTGGGATTAATCTGGTAGGAGGCCTTGCCGTCAAGCCAGTTATAAGCACCGCACATCCCCACCCGCTCCGGGGTAATTACGCAGACGTGGCTAGGGGCAAAAGACTTACATGAATAGAAGATATCCTCGGTCTCATCGGTCATATTACCAAGACGAAGATCGCGCTCAGTATAGACCCCGGCAGCCAGTGCCACAACCTCATCCACCTTCTCCTGAATGGTGTATATCTTGACCTGCACCTTATCGAGAATGGCGCCAAACTCCTGATGCAGCTTGCCATGCAGCACCTTACCGATATGCTCAAAGGAAAAACCCTTCTCCACGGCGCCCTTGCCAATCCGCACCCACATAATATTACGTTGGCCGATATGCATTATGCCCTGAATATAATTAGTGAGATGGTGAAACTGACGCTCCAGGATAGGCTCAAAATCGGACTGCATCTCCCGGCCGGCAACCTCAACCAGGATGGCAATTGGCAGGTTTTGACCCTGCTCGATATCCTTGATATCAGGGCCTTCGACAACAATGAGGCCGTCCTGAATCTCATCCATACCCTTGGAGATCAAGACCTCAACACCAGTAGTGCGGCCGCCGCCGCATTCCATATACAAATCGTCTTTCCTGATTCTCTCACCCTCAAAGGCAGGGCCAAAGGCCATGGGAATATCAATTTTACTGATATTAACCTTAAGACCGCGCACCTCAATGGCCTTCTGGACAATCTCGTCATGCGGCACATTACTTACCACATGCTCATAAGTACAGACACCGGAGGGCAGCACCTCGGGAATATCATAATCAGAGATAGTGGGAAAGCCCCAGTTAATGGCGCCGGCGGCATTGGCATACCACTCGTCACACACCGGGCCAAAGGCCATAACAAAGGCAAAGGTCCGATCCTTGTTATATTTCAGATTTGCCCGGTAATCACCGGGTTTAACCCCGCCAAAGGCCAAGGCCACCCGGCAGGCAAAGCCCAGAGCAAAAACGGCGCTGGTATAACTTTGACCAAAGGGCACCAGACGGGTATTCCAACCTACCTGCACACCGCTGGCAATCAGTTGCTCAGGCATCCGCACCCCGTCAGAGTGATCGTGCATAAAGACATAGAGATTCTTTTCCTGGAGTTCAAGAGCAATCTTACTGGCCACCGCCTTGTCTGCGGGAGAGCCGACAATGACTGCAAATCCCGGTGCAGTGCCATCAACAAACTCAACGCCCCGTTTCCGGAAAATCACATCATCCGCCGCCCCCAACCATATATTGCTGTCGGTGGGGTCTTCGGTCTTGGTGTAATAATCTGGTTCCTTTAAATAACGCACGGCCTCATACATCTCCTCGGCAAAAACCGTGGCCATACCCGCGTCCAGAGCCTGCCCCAAATATGGCAGCCAGACATTGTCACCAACATTGGCAGGTAATAATTTACGACACTCCGTAAAGATATCACGCATATCGCCCAAAGTTTGAATCTTGGCGCCCAGCATACTATAGATAACCGGCAGATAATAAGCGGTATGGGGATAACCGACCTCCTGCTCTGAGCCGTATTCCTTCACAGCCGCAGTGAAACTTTCTTCGGCCATATCGATAATCTTATGGGCGCCTCGAATGGCGGCGGAACAAATAATCTTTGACATAGGATAAACTCCTTATTCTAATAACTATTCAGATATACGCGCAAAACTTGCTAAAACTAACACGCGGCAGCTGCTTTAGTCCAACAGACTGCCTATCAAGGCTTTAGTCAGATTAATGGCCTTGGGATGCCGCATAATCAATACCTCACCGCCGCAAAGCAACATACAGGCAGCGGTAATGGCTTCCATCATAATTCCTCGCTTCTCCTGATCGCCGAGAAGTTCATCGGTGGGCAGCCGACATTCCTTGGCCTTCCATACCTCACGGCCAAGATTACAGATAAACGGCACCTGCAATTTTTTATCCTGCTGGGTAAGGGCCGCCAGACGTACCCGTTCCATAACCGAGTAACTGTACTCAATACCGTAACCCAAAGCGCCGATGGAGGGATCCATCAGGACAGAATCCAAAGAAACGCCGAGATTTTCCAAGAGGATATTGAGCTGCTTGGCCAGATTAACATCAATGGGAGAGGCCGCCACTATCGGATGCTGAAAGGCCATGGCGGTGGCGCCCAAAGTACGGTAATTGGCATCGGAAAGAGGAGCCAGGCAGACATGTTTGGCCCCGACCATGGCGGTGAGTTCCCGCAGGGTCTCCGTGTCCTTATCGGCATTGCCGCAGCCCCAGACAATAACCGGCACATCAACGGCGGCAACCACATCTGCGGCAATTTGAGCGGCTTCTGCAGAAGCCCGGTTAAGACCGTTTGGATCGGTACTTATCAGAGAGATACAGATGGCCTCAGCCTGATAGTCGCTGACACATTTCCGGGCCCAGGCCACTGGATTTTCCCAAACATCGGCAAAATGCCGGCTCAACGTCTCAGGCCATTCTTCCGGTTTAATATCGACAATATCCATGGCAATCAACGGCCGGCGCGGCATATCACCTTCAAAGAGTTGAAAAGGCAGGGTCTTAGAGCCGCCAACGGTAACGGCATCATCGCCATTTCCCAACACCGTTTCACGGATAGCGCCGTTGTACACTTGGGTATAATGATCGGCGGGGATCTTAGTGGCGCGTTCCTTTAGGGACGTCTTCTCAACGGCCAAAGGGGCAACAGCCATATCCCCGCTAGGGGCGGCAGGAACCGTATTCCCGGCCTTCTTCGTCTCAGCGGCTTTTTTGGCCTCTGTGGCAGCCTTGACATCCTGAGCCGTCTTCGCCTCAGCGGCCTTTTTGACCTCTGCGGCAGCCTTAGCATCCTGAGCCGTCTTCGCCTCAGCAACCTTTTTGGCCTCCGCAGCAGCCTTAGTATCCTGAACCGCCTTCGCCTCAGCGACTTTTTGAGCCTCTGCGGCAGCCTTGGCATCCTGAGCCGCTTTTGCCTCAGCAGCTTTTTGGGCCTTTTCGGCAGCCTTGGGGTCAACCGGCGCGGCGGGTTTCGCCGCAGCAGGAGTTACAGGCGGCACACTCTCAACCACCGCACCTGTTGGCGGTTCCTTTACCAAAATCGCCTGGGCACTGGCAAATTTGACCATCGCCTCAAACTGCTCATCACTCAGGCCATAAGCCTTCTTCAAAGCATCCAGACCCATTTGTACCGACTCTAACGCCATTACTCGTTCTTTCTCGTTCATTATATGTTCTCCTGCATCATCTTCTGTCTTTTTCAGAGCCGGGCCGCCAGTTTGAGCGGCGATTTCAGCGGCTTGTTGACGCGCTGCCGCAATAATTTCCTGAGCCTCCTGCCGGGCCTTAGCCAAACACTCTGCCACACCGGCATCTGCCGCAGAATCCGCATCTTCACGAACCACAGCGGTGGTGCCAGATATAACGATTGATTCACCTGTCACTGCGGCCTCGTCCGGGCTGATATCCTCCAGAACCGGCCTTTGAGCCAGACCTGCCCGGCTGACAATCTCAGGGACGGCACTCTCCCACTCGATAGCCATTATATGAACACCGGCTACGCCCTTGATTTCTTTCACCTGATTAATGATATCAACGCAGATATTTATACCTTCATCGGCCTTATCACTGGCACCGCGCAGACGATCAATAACCGCATCCGGCACATCCATTCCCGGCACAAAATTCTTCATGTATCTGGCCATCCCCAGCGACCGGGGCGGTGTAACACCAGCCAGGATATAGGCCTTTTCCGTCAGCCCCAAATCCCTGGCCATTTCCATAAAGCGGGCAAATTTTTCGACATTATAGACGATTTGGGTTTGGATGAAGTCCGCCCCGTTGGTAATTTTTTTCCCCATTCTCGCAGCCCGAAAATCCGGCGGCCCGGCAAACGGGTTAGCGGCGGCGCCCAAAAAAAGACGGGGCTCGGAATTCTTAATTACCTCTCCGCATTGGAACTGCTTTTTGTCCCGCATATCACGAACCATACCCAACATCTGGATAGAATCCATATCAAAAACGCCCTTCGAACCAGGATGATTACCAAACTTCTGATGATCACCGGTAAGACAAAGCAGATTTTTTACCCCCAGAGCAGTAGCCCCCAGAATATCGCTCTGCATACCAATTCGGTTCCGATCCCTGCAAGTCATCTGTACCACGGGCTCAACACCCTCAGACATGGCAATAAGACCTGCGGCCACACTGGACATCCGGACAATAGCCGTCTGGCAGTCGGTGATATTTACCGCATCGACATGGCCCTTCAACAGCCGGGCCTTTGCGCGTACCACTTCACTATCACTGTTTTTAGGCGGGCCAAGTTCGCCGGTTACCGCGAAATGACCGCCCTTGAGAACCCGTTCCAAGCGGCTTGCTGATTTCATTCGTCTCTTTCCTTCTTAAATAATGGAGGGGGAATAGTTTATATTCTCTGCGACACCACTAACCAATTAACTGGGAGTAGGCCCGGAACAGCCTGCACCAGCTATATTGCCGCTACCCAAATCACGGCGCATATCCATATCGAATAAAACCCGATCCTGCGCCTTATTAATCCCTAAAGCCTCACGTTTTTTATCAATATGGGCAATCATCTTGTGGGCTAGCTTAATGGGATCTGCCTCCATATCCCACTTGCCGCCAAGCTCTTCCTCACACCCCTCAGCCATATATTTGGTAAACTTTTTAGCGCCGGTTATAGGCAGATTATTGAAGATTACATAAACACCGCTAGCAACAAAATACTGACCAATGGCAACCGCCTTCTCGCTCATCCATACCGGAGATGTACCCGCCACGGGGAGATCAGATACACGATCTCCCAGGCCGCCCTCCGCCACCATCTGGGTGACGGCAAGCAAAAGTCTACTGTTATCAACGCATGATCCCATATGCAGAATTGGCGGCGTACCTAAAGTCTCACAAACCTCAGCCAAGCCCGGCCCGGCAAATTCGGCCGCAGCCTCAGGCCGCAATAATCCAGCCCGGCCCAAGGCCGTGGCGGAACAGCCGGTGGCCAGTACCAGAACATTATTTTTGATTAATTCTCTGGCGATCTTTTCATGGGTATCATCGGAATATTTAAAATTATCGCAACCCACCATGGCAGCCACGCCGCGAATCCGGCCATTGATAATATTATCGTTCAGAGGCCGATAACTGGCCCGAAAATGACCACCCTGAATATAATTAATCGTTTCATGGCTAAAGCCGGCCACTACATCCAGTTTTTTGCTCTCCGGGATATAAAATTTACCCCGTTTCTTAAAATTACCAATGGCATGGGTCAAGATTTGTTTAGCAATAGCCATGGCATTATCATCTTCAAACTGAATATGTACCGCGCCTTCCATCTTGGCGCGATAATTGGTGGTGATAATATCGGTATGAAACGACTTAGCAACCTCCGCCACAGACTGCATAATGCATTGGATATCCACCACCATCGCTTCAACCGCACCGGTGGCCAAAACAATCTCCTGCTGAATAAAACCCGCCGCTACCGGAATACCGCGCCGCATCAATATCTCGTTGCCGGTACAGCAAACGCCAACCAGATTAATACCCTTGGCACCCGCTTTTTTAGCCAGGGCAAGCATATCATCCTCCTGAGCCGCGAGGCATAAGGACTCAGCCAAAAGAGGCTCGTGGCCGTGTACCGTCACGTTGACCTGGTCACTCTGCAAAACACCAATATCAACAATAGAACGGATGGGAACGGGAGTACCAAACATGATATCAGTCAATTCAGTGGACA
>JAADIV010000044.1:0-6338 GCA_013151175.1 Deltaproteobacteria bacterium
CCTCGTCTGATTTCGGAGGTCTCACGCAGAATTTCCTGAATCTGCGGCCTGGGCATTGCTTCCGGTATTCTATCCCGGTTCAGATGCAGCACCCGGCCAGCCGGTAAATTTACCTCACGGCCATTTTGGTTGAATAAATGCAGGCGTTTCCCGGAACCGCCAACTACCAGGGCGCAAATAAATTTGCCCTGTTCAATATATTCGATTATCCTACCCTGCATATTAATGGTATCCGTCAATAACTGGTTATATTGTAACTATTCGGCGTGATGGCTAAAAGTAACGATAACCCCAGAGTGTAACTGTTCAGCAGTACCCCAGGTTTGTTCATTTAAGCCTTCGAAGCATACTTTGGTATTCGAGAAGGCCTAAATGGGCAAAGATGGGGTGCTGCTGAATAGTTACGTTATAATTTATTTGCCAAGGCGCATGAATAACATGAATCAAAGTCAAAACAAACCGATAAAATCGGGAATCGTCACTCTGGTCGGGCCGCCGAACACCGGGAAATCCACCCTGCTCAACGCCCTGCTGAACCAGAAAATTTCTATTGTCTCACCTAAACCACAGACCACCAGAAACCGGATTCTGGGAATAGTAAATGCCCCTGATTACCAGATTGTCCTGTTGGATACGCCGGGTCTGCATCATTCAGAGTGCCCGCTTAATCAGGAGATGGTCAAGACCGCCATGGACACCATGGGTGAGGTAGACATCATCGTCTTTATGATTGATGCCACGGCCCATCTGCCCAAGGGCAAGGCGGCACCGACAAAATATCTGGCCGGGGTCAAATCAACGCCGGCTTTTTTGCTTATCAACAAAATTGACCTGATCGATAAAGAAAAGATACTACCCCTTATCAATACCTACACGGCCCTATATAACTTTAAAGCGATTATTCCAATTTCGGCCCTGAAGAGGCAGGGCCTTGATTTATTGATCGATGAACTGCGGCGGAATCTGCCGGAGGGGCCACGCTACTATCCAGAGGACATTCCCACCGATGCCACGGAGAGATTTATAGTGGAAGAAATTATCAGAGAAAAGGTATTTCTGCTTACATCAAAAGAAGTTCCCTACTCCACGGCGGTGCAGGTTGAGCAGTTTAAAGAGAATAGCGAACGCCGACTAACGACAATTCACGCCTCAATCATCATAGAAAAAAAATCACAAAAGGGCATAATTATCGGTAAGGGGGGAAAGAAACTGGGGCAAATAGGCACCTCTGCCCGCATAGACATCGAAAAGCTGCTGAACCAGAAAGTTATGCTGAAACTCTGGGTAAAGGTTAAAAAGAACTGGACCCAAAACCCCGGAATTTTAAAAGAATTCGGCTTCGGTTAATCTCAGATAGTCTTATCGACTTGCGACTGCCTCGGCGCCTGCCCGGTTGGCATAATCTTTGCCGGCAACTGACCCTTTTGTTGAGCCTTGATAATATCATTACTGCGATTCTGTTCGGCGGCCTGATCCGGCGCCGTTGCCGCCCGCGAGGTTTCCAGGGTGGCGGCGGAAATATTATTGACCACCGCCTGCCCTACACCGTTGGTACGGCCAGCCTCGGATAGTCCCCTATTATTGACATGGGCCTCCTTCACCACATCGGGAGTAACCTCCCTGTCCGGCAGGGTCTGAACATTCGCATTAACCAGATTAGCAGCATCAGCAATCATAATAAATACCTCCTCGTCGTAGCATCGTGTTGCGGGGGTGACGCTAAAATTCCAAATTTCCCCGCAGATTCGCTCTCTTCTTATTATACAACATTTTTCGCATCTGACAAAAAAAATCTGTCATTCAGGTAACAATCCCGCCATTTATTTACTTTTTGCCCATATATTGTTATAAGCGTTGATTCACAACCCAAGTGTTTAATACTCAAACAATGGAGGTAACTACTTACCATGGGCCTTACCTTAACCGAGAAAATTTTTGCCACCCATCACCGGGACACACCCTCAGAGGGCAATGTCGTTCTTGATATAGATGTCGTCATGTGCCACGAGATTACCACCCCCATTGCCATCAACGATCTCGTTGAACGTAATCTTGACCGGGTATTTGCCCCGGACAGGATCAAGGCTGTAATTGACCACGTTTCCCCCGCCAAGGATTCCAAAACAGCCCTCCAGGAAAAGATATTGCGCGAATGGGCCCATCGCCACCAGATTAAAGATTTTTTTGATATTGGCGCCAACGGGGTCTGTCATGCCATATTCCCAGAGAAGGGTTTTATCCGGCCTGGGAATACGGTCATTATGGGCGATTCACACACCTGCACTCATGGGGCCTTTGGCGCCTTTTCCGCCGGAGTTGGCACCACCGACCTGGAAGTTGGTATCTTGAAGGGGGTATGCGCCTTCCGCAAACCGGAGACCATTAAAATCGAACTTACCGGGACTTTGGCCGCCGGAGTATACGCCAAAGACGTAATCCTTAATATCATCAAGCGGCTGACTGTCAAAGGCGCGACCGACCACATTGTGGAATTTTGCGGCCCGGTGGTGGATAATATGACGATGGCGGCTCGCATGACCATGTGCAATATGGCAATTGAAGCTGGCGGCACCTCTGGAGTCTGTATGCCGGATCGGATTACAGCCAAGTATCTATGGCCCTTTATCAAGGACGAATATGCCGATATTACTGCGGCCATAGATGATTTCAAAAAATGGCATTCCGACCCGGATGCCCATTACGCCCAAACCATGAGCATAAATATTGATGATCTGGTACCCCAGGTTACCTTTGGTTATAAACCGGACGAGGTCAGAGACGTAGGTGAAATGGCCGGCACCAAGGTCGATCAGGTTTATATTGGTTCCTGCACCAACGGCCGGATTGAGGATTTGCGGGCTGCCGCCAGTATTCTGCGAGGCAAAAAAATTGCCAAAGGTGTGCGTGGTATCGTCTCACCGGCCACCCCCAAGGTTTTCAGCACAGCGCTTGATGAGGGCCTTATCACCATTTTCATGCAGGCCGGTTTCTGCGTAACCAACCCCACCTGTGGCGCCTGTTTAGGTATGAGTAACGGGGTTCTAGCCGCAGGCGAGGTGTGCGCCTCCACCACTAACAGGAATTTTAATGGCCGCATGGGCAAGGGCGGCATGGTGCATCTTATGAGTCCGCTTACTGCGGCTGCCACGGCTGTCACGGGCAAGATCACCGATCCGCGCGATTACCTATAAAGCACAAGGAGAATTATAATGAAAGACTTTGGCGGCCCCTGCATCCTCTTGGATCGCAATGATATAAATACCGATGAAATAATTCCAGCCAAATATCTCACGGAAAACACAAAGATGGCATTGAAGCCATTTTTATTGGAGGATCTACAGCTTGAGGGTTTCGATCCCCAAAGCGAAATCCTACAGGAAGCCAAGGTTATTATCAGCCGTCAGAACTTCGGCTGCGGCTCATCGAGAGAACACGCTGTCTGGGTATTGGAGGTTAACGGTATCAATGTAGTTATTGCCGAAAACTTTGCCCGCATATTCCGCCAGAATGCCTTTAATTGCGGCATGCTGGCCATTGAATTGTCCCAAATGGAAATTGCAGCAATTTTTGCCATCCAGCCCACAAATATAGCAATTGATCTGGAACAGCAAAAAATCAGCGCCTCCGGCGCGGGGGAGTACACCTGCGACTTCGAGCTGAACCCCTTTGACAAAGAGCTGGTAAAAGCCGGCGGTTGGCTGCCTTACGCCGACAAAAATTATTAAGGAAACTGATGGGATCAGGAAAATTAAAAGTTGGCGTAATCGGGGTGGGCTATCTGGGCCGCTATCATGCCGAAAAATATGCCAAGATGAAAGATGTTGAACTGGTAGGCGTAGCGGATAACAGCCCCGGTCGGGCTAAGGAAATTGCGGCCGGTCTCCATACCAGAATGTTCAGCGACTACCATGAATTATTGAAACTTGTTGATGCGGCAAGCATTGTCGTGCCCACCAAAAACCATTTTCAGGTCGCCATGGACTGCCTGGAATACGGCCTTGATATTCTTATCGAAAAGCCAATAACCAAGAGCATCTCCGAGGCCGATGCCATTGTCAGTAAGGCCAGATCATGCCACCGCATAGTCCAGGTTGGTCATATCGAGCGTTTTAACCCGGCAGTTATGGCCATGGAACAGTATCTCGACAAACCAATTTTCATTGAGGCCCAGCGTCTGCATGCCTTTAGCCCGAGGGGAACAGATGTCGATGTGACCCTTGATCTCATGATTCACGACCTGGATATTGTCATGAGTATCGCCAACTCGCCGATCAAGCATATCCACGCCATTGGCTCACCCGTTATAACGGACACCTCTGACCTGGCCAATGCCCGCCTGCTCTTTGAAAACGGTTGCTGCGCCAATCTCACCGCTAGCCGGGTATCGAAGACCAATACCAGAAAGCTGCGTATCTTTCAGAAACAATCGTATATCTCCCTTGATTTTAATAAAAAGGAAATATGGATAAGCAAACAGATTGCCGGTAAAAATGGCAGCCCGCCGCAGGAAAAAACCGACCTTTTCAGCTTTGCTAGCCAGGATGCCCTGGAGACGGAACTTAAGGCCTTTATCCTGAATGTCCGGCAGCGCACACGCCCCATAGTCAGCGCCAAGGAAGGACGGCTCGCCCTAAAAGTCGCCCTACAAATTATTGAACAGATAAATGATTTTCGCCTGGAACATCGGGAATTGTTCAACGCCTGACCATGTAAGCGGTCACAGGGCACACCTGCAACCGCTTGCAGATTTTTCTTGAAATTCCAAGAGGTTGCCTGCCCCGTGATGACTTACCTTACCATAGCTGACATCATGCCTACAGCAAAATCGAGTCTAAAACCGCCGTGCCATCGTCAGGTCATGATCGTGGCCGGAGAGGCCTCTGGCGATATGTATGGCGCCGGGCTAGTTCAGGCGATGCAGAGAAAACTTCACGGCCTTACCTTCTGTGGCGTAGGGGGTAAATATATGCGGCAGGCGGGGGTTAAGATAATCTACCCGGCGGAAGACCTGGCCGTGGTGGGATTATTTGAGGTTTTCTCCCAACTGGGACATATCCGCCAGGCCCTGAAGATCCTGACCGGACGTTTGCGCCGCAAGCGCCCTGCCCTGCTCATCTTAATTGATTTTCCTGATTTTAATCTTATCCTGGCCAAGAGGGCCGGGAAACTTGGTATTCCGGTATTTTATTATATAAGCCCGCAGGTCTGGGCCTGGCGCAGCGGCCGGGTAAAGACCATTGCCCAACGAGTCAATAAACTGGCGGTAATTTTACCGTTTGAACAGGCCTTTTATGAAGATCGGGGCGTAGTAGATAAGGTGGAGTTTGTCGGCCACCCCCTGGTGGATGCGGTGCACCCAACGCTCACCGCCGCTGAATTTCGCCAGAGACACGCAATTGGCCATGGCACAGTTATCGGCCTTGTACCGGGCAGCCGCAAAAAGGAAATCAGCGCCATTTTACCGGACTTTATCGCTGCCGCCCGTCTTTTACGCCGGGAGAATAAGGGCATTACCTTTCTTCTCCCCCTGGCTCCGTCTCTGGATATAGCTGACCTGAATCTTGCTCCGGCAGATGCGGCAAATCTCAATATCCGCATAATCCGCCACGAGCGTTACAATGTCATGGCAGCCTGTGATCTGGTCATGGCGGCTTCAGGCACCGTAACCCTGGAACTTGCGATATTACAAATACCAATGGTCGTGGCCTACCGCATCTCTCCTCTTACCTATTTCGTTGGCAGACGTCTAATTAAAGCGAAATACGCGGCCCTGGTCAATCTGATAGCGGGGCGGGAGGTGGTTAAGGAATTGTTGCAGGGAGAGTTGACGGCGGATAATATGCAAAGAGAATTGCGGCGGATCTGGCCCGGCACGGAAGAATATCAAAAGACGCGGCAGGCATTGGCCAAGGTAAGCGCCAGTCTTGGGCCGCCGGGTGCCTCGGCAAACGCCGCCGCGTTGGCATTAAGTCTTATGGGAAAAGCGGTATAGTCAATAGACCATCCGTCTCTCCAAAACCGCTGAGTAAATTCATATTCTGTACCGCCTGACCGGCCGCCCCCTTGACCAGATTGTCAATAGCCGACAACACAACAATCCTGCCGGTGCGGGAGTCTATCTTAAAACCGATGTCACAAAAATTGCTGCCCCGAACAAATTGCGGCGCCGGCAATTGACCTGCCGGACATAAACGTATAAATGGCTCATCGCGGTAAAAATCATCATAGAGCTTGCGGATAGCCGCCGCATCTATATCCGCAAGCAGATCAGCGTAAATGGTACTTAATATCCCTCTGGACATGGGCAGGAGGTGCGGGGTAAAGGAAATGGTGAGTGA
>JAADIV010000044.1:6399-11360 GCA_013151175.1 Deltaproteobacteria bacterium
CGATGTTCCCCCACCTTATAGGCCATGAAACCATCGTTAACCTCGCAATACAGGGCCGCGACTTTAGCGCTGCGCCCCGCCCCTGCCGCGCCTGATTTTGCATCAATAATAAGATTGTCAGGCTTAATTACCCCGGCTTGCAGCAGAGGGGCCAGGGCCAAGATTATACTGGTAGGGTAACAGCCGGGATTGGCCACTAGCCTGGCCTTGCTTATTTTACGGCGATGCAGCTCCGGCAGGCCATAGACCGCTTCGGCCAGATATTCCGGGGCGCTGTGAGCCTGGTACCATTGTTCATATACCCCGGCGTCATGAATTCTAAAGTCGGCGCTCAGGTCAATCACCTTTTTCCCGGCCTCAAGCAGGCCGGGAACTATAGCCATGGCAGTTTGATGCGGCACCGCAGTAAAAAAAAGATCAGCCTGCTCCGCCAACTCTACGCCACTGATATTCCGGCAGCTAATATCCGTCATCCCCAAAAGGCTGGGATAGACAGCGCTCAATTTTAAACCGGCGTATTGTCTGGAGGTAGCAACTGCCAACTCCGCGCCGGGATGCCCGCAAATCAGTCTAGCCAATTCCACTCCGGTATATCCAGAGGCGCCGATGATACCAACTTTTAACATTTCATCCCCCAAACTAATTGCCCAAAGCAAAAAAAAAGGGAAGAGCTATAAGCCCTTCCCCAATAAAAATCGATGCAGAAATAGTTCCTAACGCTTTGAGAACTGGAAGCTTGCCCTAGCGCCTTTCTTACCATATTTTTTCCGTTCCTTCACGCGCGAATCGCGGGTCAAAAAACCTGCCGTTTTCAAGCTTAAACGATGCTCCGGGTCAATTTCAAGCAGAGCCTTGGCGATACCATGCCGCAAGGCATCCACCTGGGCCACCTTGCCGCCGCCCTTCAACGTGGCGATCACATCAAACTTATCAACGCTGCCGGTGAGAGAGAAAGGGCCATTAATCTTCTGACGACTGTCAACGATATTGCCGAAGTAGTCTTCCAGACTCAACTTATTGACCATAACCTCGCCGGAACCGGATGTTAACCATACACGGGCAACAGCGGTCTTTCTCTTACCTGTCGCATAAAATTTCTTCACAGCCATTATAATTATCTCCGTAACTTAAATATCAAGCGCTTCTGGTTGCTGCGCCTCGTGAGGATGCTCCGTCCCGGCATAAACCTTCAATTTTTTCAATTGAGCCCGTCCCAGCGAATTTTTGGGAAGCATCCCTTTAACCGCCGAAAACAAAACTTCGGTTGGTCGTTTTTCCATGACCTCAGCGGCAGTTTCCTCCCGCAGGCCTCCCATATAACCACTGTGATGGTAATACTTTTTATCACGAAGCTTATTGCCAGTAAGTTTCACCTTTTCGGCATTAATCACCACAATATAGTCACCATTATCCAAAAAAGTGGAATATGTTGGCTTATGTTTACCACGAAGACGAGTGGCAATTTCAGAGGCCAAACGCCCAAGAACCTTGCCATCCGCATTCACAATATACCATTTTCTCTCTATCTCTTTGACCGGAGTCAAATATGTTTTCATTATATCAGCCTCAATTTTATTACGTTTACAGCCTCTCACCCTAAAAAAAGGGCATCACCCCAAAAAAGCGATGCCCAACAGAGGAGGGCTTCAGGAGAAAATCCATTGTTACTGCTTGAACCTTCCCCGTAAAATGGAGCGGGAAACGAGATTTGAACTCGCGACTTCAACCTTGGCAAGGTTGCACTCTACCACTGAGTTATTCCCGCATAACAACCGTATCGACTCCTCCCCCATAACCAGAGAGAAAGATTATATACCCCACAGCAGCGGCTTTTGTCAACTACAAAAACCGCTTTTAGGTAAAATCGCCATATTTTACAATTTTGCGTCTTATCCAACAAATAATATTACCGCAAATGTGTTATAATGGTTATAAAATAGTGAGAATCAGGTTGATGATACCAGTTACGAATATTCTGACAATCTTTAAAAAGGGTAATAAATGACACGTCAAAGCGCTATTAAACGGCAAACAAGTGAAACCGACATCTCGCTGCAATTGAGCATCGATGGCACAGGTCAGGCGGATATTCAGACAGGGGTACCGTTTATGGATCATATGCTGACCCTCTTTACCGTGCATGGTTTTTTCGATTTGACCATCACCGCCCATGGCGACACAGCGGTTGACGGCCACCACACGGTGGAAGATCTTGGGATATGTCTGGGGCAAGCGTTAAAAGAGGCCCTAGCCGGCGGCCACGGTATCAAACGCTATGGCAATTCGGCAGTCCCCATGGATGAGAGCCTGGTAAGGATCAGCCTTGATATCTCAAACCGCCCGTTTTTACAATATCAGGTAATTATAAATGAAGCGAAAACAGGTTCTTTTGATACTAGCCTGACCAAGGAGTTTTTACGGGCATTTACCCTGCACGCCGGTATAACCATGCATGTGGACATGATCCGTGGAGAGAACGCCCATCACATTATCGAGGCAATTTTCAAGGCTCTGGGCCAGGCCCTTGACCAGGCAACCAACACCGATGAACGCATCAAGGGAGTTATGTCATCCAAAGGTTCACTCTAAAAACCGAGGTATTTTGATTATGCGTAACATAGTAATTTTGTTAACCGGCCTGCTGCTTGGCGCCTGCGCGCTTCACAAACCGGCTCCGGATAACCAGGCCGTACCAGTAGTAAATCGTATTATAGTTATGCCGGTTACACTGGCAGACAACCCAACGGCCAAATCAACGCCGCAGAGCCTTGCCACCGGCAAGGTGGTGCTAAGCGGCCTGATTCATGATTATTTTAAGGGTGACAGGCGGGTCAACATACTCTCAGAGGCCCAGGTTAGTTCATATAGACAGGGCTATGAAGATCACGGGCAACGGCTTAAAAGGATCAGCAAACGCCTGAATGCCGATACCGTCATGGCCTGGCAGATCAGCCGCTATGTGGAGAAAGACGGCGGCGACTACTCGGCAAATCACCCGTCTTCAGTGGCGTTTTCCTATCGTCTTACCAATATTGCCACCGGCCAAACCCTTTGCAGCAGCAAGGTAGATAAGACCCAGGAGACCCTGACCGGCAATCTTTTCTCCGCCAGACAATTTCTGCGCCACGGCGGCAAATGGATATCCGCCCGGCAATTAACCTGGGAAGTCATGAACAAAAAGCTGCATGAATGCCGTTATTTATCGATGCCGGCGGCAAAGTGAGCAGGGCTTACCCCGGGTAACCAGTCACGGGGCAGGCAACCTTCCTAAATTTCAAGAAAAAGCTGTAAGCGGTCACAGGGTCAATAGGCGGGCCATATCCTTGGCGGCATAGGTCAGGATAATATCAGCTCCAGCCCGGTGAATGCTGAGCAGACTCTCCATCATAACCTTATCACCATCCACCCAACCATTGGCAGCAGCCGCCTTCACCAGAGCGTATTCACCACTGACCTGATACGCGGCGATGGGGTGATCGAATTCGTCACGCATCTTGCTGATAACATCGAGATAAGACAGAGCTGGTTTCACCATAATTATGTCCGCGCCCTCTTCAATATCCATGGCCGCCTCACGAAACGCCTCACGCACATTGGCAGGATCCATCTGGTAGCTGCGCCGGTCACCGAATTGCGGCGCACCATCGGCGGCCTCACGAAATGGCCCATAAAAGGCAGAGGCGTATTTTACCGCATATGACATAATGGGCAGATTGGTGAAATTATTTTCGTCGAGAACGGCCCTGATCTCTGCCACCCGACCGTCCATCATATCCGATGGCGCCACCATATCGGCCCCAGCCTCGGCATGCGACAGGGCGGTCTTGGCCAACAACTCCAATGAAGCGTCATTATCCACGTCGCCATCGACAATAAGGCCGCAGTGGCCATGATCGGTATATTCACATAGACAGACATCGGTGACCACCATTAACTCCGGCACAGCATTCTTCAACTCCCGCACCGCCCGCTGGACGATGCCGTCCTTGATATAAGCGCCGGTGCCGGTGGCATCTTTGGAAGCCGGCAAACCAAAGAGAATGACACTGCGCACCCCGGCGGCCAGACAATCCCTGGCCTCCTCGGCCAACTTATCCACTGAAAGTCTGAAAACGCCCGGCATTGAGCTTACCTCGTCCTTAACCCCCTTGCCGGTCTGAACAAAGAGCGGCAAAATAAACTGGGAGGGCGAGAGCCTGGTTTCCCGCACCATGGCGCGAAAGTTTTCGTTTTGACGTAACCGGCGAGGCCGGTAATCGGGGAATATCATAATATTTCTCCTTTAGGGTTAGCGACTTTGCCGCTGCAATTTTCCTGCAATAAGCTCATTAATAAATTTTTTAGGATCTACCATACCTGTAGCGGGAATGATGATCTGGGCGGGCGGCTCTGTATGCTCCAGGCTCACAAGTCCGTACTCGGCGGCCTTAAGCAGTTTCCCGCACAGGGCATCAATGCCGTCTCTGGTTTTGGGTTCCAACGCCAGACAATAGTCAACGGCGTCTTCGCTGAATTTTACCCGCACCCCGCATTGTTTGAAAATCTTTTCCTGCCATTCAATCATGCAGCGGTCAAGCATCAAAAAATCATCGCAAGCCCTGGCAGGGTCGATACTCTCATCAAAGATATAACCCGCTAATAAGGCCAGACGGGCAGAGGTAACCCGCATCCCGTGACCGGCCAAATAGTCCGTCTTTTTACTTTTAAGAAAATCAATCAGCCCCTTGAGCCGTTTTTTCCTGGCCCTGCCAAAATGCCGCCGGTGGAAATCTCGCCGTTTGGCATTGGCTAGCAAATCCTCCAACTCTTTCTCCGGATTGGCTACCATTTTGACATTAACGATCAAAAATTTTATGCCGGTGGACGGCAGCTTCTTCTCAAAGGGCAGCAGAACATTTTCAACCACGCTAACCAGAGCCCTGGCCCCCGTTTGCTGTTTAACAGCCAATTTGGCAATCTCG
>JAADIV010000044.1:11384-20180 GCA_013151175.1 Deltaproteobacteria bacterium
CTTTATGCCATATACCATAAAATCCTGCCGTTTGGCGATGAGCAACGGGCAATTAACATTACCCAGAATCGCGGTCAAATCGCCCTCAGTTAAAGGCTCAAGGGCGGCAGTAACCGGCAGGCGGCCAATGAACTCACTCTCAAAGCCAAATTCAACCATATCTTCGGGACGGGCCAGGGCCAGTGAATCAGCCGCCTGACTCTCATGCCCCAATTCACTGGCAAAACCAATAGACTTCCGATGCAGCCGCCGATGGACAATATCCTGTAAACCGTCAAAGGAACCGCTCATGATAAAGAGAATATTTTTGGTATTCACCAACCGCTTCTGCCTTTTACCGTTAACCCGGTAATGCTCCATGGCCTCGATTTGAGAAATCATGTCGTGCGGCACCTTTAAATCTACCTCTGTTTCCTCCATGGGCTTTAACAAAGCCCGCTGCACACCGCTGCGAGAGACATCAAGCCCGCCTCTGCCGGAATGATGGGCGATTTTATCAATTTCATCAACATAGATAATCCCATACTGAGCCTTGCCTATGTCATCGTCTGCCGCCCGTACCAGATCACGAACCAGATCCTCAACATCGCCGCCGATATAACCTGTTTCGCTGAATTTGGTGGCATCACCCTTAACAAATGGCACCCCCAAACGATCGGCAATCAGTTTCACCAGAAAGGTCTTGCCAACGCCGGTGGGACCGATGAGCAAGATATTATTCTTCACCCGGCCGATGGTCTGCCTATCGGTCTGGTTTCTTTCCTGCAAAAAACGAATCCGGTTAAAATGGGTGCATACCTTGGTGGCAAGAACGGCCTTGGCCCTGTCCTGCTTAATGACATACTCGTCCAGATAGCTGACCAGATCTTCCGGCTTTAAGTCGAAAGAGAACTCATGGCTCGCCTTCTGAGAAGCGCCATCAGCGTCGTCAACCTCTGCCTGCGGAAAAAGACCGGCAGAAACGATCTTTATCCGATCACCATATTTATTGGATAAATACTCGCCTATTTCCCGTTCCAAGGCCTTCTGATCCGGAAGATTAAATTTTGTGTCATCAGTCATTTTTATGCTTAATCCTTTAACTTTCACCCTTCCCCCAACGTCTTCAGCCGCCGGTACAGGTGGCTGCGTTCCATTCCTAGCTGCGTAGCAGTTTTGGCAATATTGCCATTGTTTTCGTTAACTTTAGCCTCCAGAAAATCCCGCTCAAATAGACGCTTGGCCTCTTTAAAACTTAAACCGGCAGCGGTAAAACCAGCCGCCGCCGATTTTACTGCCGCCTCCTTTCCTGAATCACGCCCAGGCTCGTCCGGGGTCACAACTGGCTGTCCGAGAAGCTGGCAGATGATGGTCTCCGACACCTCATCTTCGGGAACCATAATCATGGCCCGTTCAACAAAATTACGTAATTCCCGCACGTTACCCGGCCAGTTATGCCGACTCAAAGCCGCCAGGGCTGCCTCTGAGAATCGTTTACCGCCCCCGCCCCTGCCGGCAAATTCCCGCATAAAACAGGCCACCAGGTCTGGCAGATCGGCAAGACGATTGCGCAAAGGCGGCACAATAATAGGCACAACATTGAGGCGCCAGTACAGATCCTCCCGGAAATTACCCGCCAGAATTTCTGCCGCCAAATCCTTGTTTGTGGCCGCCAACACCCGAACATCCACCGGGATGGTCCTGGCTCCCCCCACCCGTTCAAAATTTTGTTCCTGGAGAATACGTAAAATCTTGGCCTGGGTTTTCAGGCTCATATCGGCAATTTCATCCAGAAAAAGGGTACTGCCGTCGGCCAGATCAAATTTACCGCGTTTACTGGTATTGGCGCCGGTAAAGGCGCCCTTTTCGTGGCCGAACAATTCGCTCTCAATCAATTCTTCCGGAATGGCGGCACAATTTACCTCAATCATCGGTCTGGCACATCGGGCAGACTGGCGGTGAATAGCCTGAGCCACCAACTCTTTGCCGGTGCCATGCTCCCCGGTAATCAACACCCAGGCATCAGTGGGCGCGACCCTGGAGATACTGTCTCTAATCGCGTTGATAACGCCAGAATGGCCGGTAAGCTCCGGCTTTTTTTCGGCCTTTTGCCGAAAAATCAGATTATCCTTTTCCACCTGCGAAAGATGCAGGGCATTTTTTATGGAGAGAACAATCTTATCGTAACTGGGCGGTTTTTCAATAAAATCATAGGCCCCGGCCTTGGTGGCCTGCACCGCGGTATCAATATTACCATGACCGGATATCATAATAACCGGCAGATGGGGATGACTCTCCTTAATGCGGGCCAGGGTATCCAGACCGTCAATCCCCGGCATCCAAACATCCATCAGCACCAGATCAACGTGCTCATGGGCAACGACCTCCAGGGCCTGCTCACCGGATGCGGCGCTCAAGGTTTTATAACCCTCATCCTGCATAATACCGCAGAGCGATTCAACTATACTGGTTTCATCATCAACAATCAGAATTCTCATTATAACCCCACCA
Organism: Deltaproteobacteria bacterium; assembly: GCA_013151175.1. Taxonomy (GTDB): domain Bacteria; phylum Desulfobacterota; class Desulfobulbia; order Desulfobulbales; family VMSU01; genus JAADIV01. The sequence goes on from JAADIV010000044.1 coordinate 13,875, forward strand.
CGGGTAATTCAATGACAAACCGTGTCCCCTGCGGCAGATTATCCTTCACCCGGATATAACCGTCATGATCGGCAATAATCGTACTGGCAATAGCTAGCCCCAGGCCGGTGCCGGTCTTTTTGGTGGAAAAATACGGTTCAAAAAGACGTTTTTTATCGGCACTATTCACCCCGCAGCCATTATCACTGATCTCAATAATCACCTTATTTACCACCTTATCCACATGAATTGCCAAATCAACCCTGGCCGAAGTAACCCCGTCAAGGGCGCCCACCGCGTTATCCAGCAGATTGACCAACACCCGTTTTATCTGTTCCAGGTCAAAGGCAAATCGTCCCCCCTTCCGAGCCGTAAGTTCGAATATAATATCCCGATGGGCCTCTTCATACAAGACCAAAACCTCACGAGTAACGGCTACCACGTCATTTACCCCCTTCTTGACGGCCGGCATCCTGGCAAAACTGGAAAACTCACTAACAAGATGCTTTAATTCACCCACCTGGTTGATGATGGTTCTGGTACATTGATCGAATATATGGCCCTCATCGCCGAGCCGTTCCATATACCTCTTGCGCAGCCGTTGAGCAGAAAGCTGAATGGGAGTGAGCGGATTTTTAACCTCATGGGCAATGCGCCGCGCCACCTCCCGCCAAGCAGCCATCCTCTGAATTTTTTCCAGTTCAGTCAGATTATCAAAGACAATAACTGTCCCCAGTGGCCGGCCGCTGTCATCCATGAGTTTGGAAAAATTTACCAACAGAGATAATGTTTCGTTTTTCACCGTAATTTTTAACGGCCGCCGGATGGTAGTCTTGCCGGACGAGGCCAATTCAATAAAAAAATTCTCCAGGATGGTTAAATGGCTGAAACGCAGGATTGACTTATAATTTTTATCCAACACCTCATGCCGGTTTATCTGCAAAAGCTGCTCGGCAAACTTGTTTATCATGATAATCCGGCCGTTGGCATCAAGGGATATAACCCCGGCGGTGACATTCTGGATAATAATTTCGGTATAACGACGGCGCTTTTCAGTTTCTATATTTATTTCCCGCAGGGAGTTATTGGCATCCTCCACCTGATGTTTACTGGAAAGAAGATCTCTGGTCATCTGATTAAATGAGTCAAAAAGCCGTCCCATCTCATCTTCAGAATCTTTCTCCAAAACAAAATTCAGTTCACCCCCCGCCACTTTCCGGATACCGGAAGCCAGTTTATCAATGGGTTTTGTCAAACCGTCAGCCACATAAAAACCAAACCAAATAGCGCTAAAGATAATCAAAAGGGTAACGATTAATAACATCAATAGCAGACTGCTTTTAATCGGTTTTTTCAATAAGAGGAGCTGATGATACCCCTCAATTCCCTTGGAGATCAACTCCATCCGTTCCAGATTGACACGTGGAATAAGGGAAGAGGCAATAAGGATATACGGCGGACTACCGCCGGAAGTAAAGGAGACAAGCCCCAGTACCAGTTCACCGGCCGGTCCTGGCTGGGAGAAGGTCAGCGCCTTTTTACCATGCCAGGCCCGGCGTTCTATATCCGCAGGAATACGCGGCACCTCATTCTGGTCGATCCCGGCCGCCCACAGCTTAAAAATGGTCTTCCTGTTACTATCCAGTACGGCAAGACCGCTCAGGCGATATTCAGCCAGTTTCTTTTGCAGCAAGGATATGGGCACTGGACCTTTTACCCCCATCTTCGTCAGGGAAGCGGCAATATCCGCCGCCCGGCGGCTGACATTCAGAGACACGGCATGATAGCGATCCTGAGCCAGGCTTAAAGAGGCGGAAAGTGATTTGTCCACATTGATATTAAACCAGTAGTCCATACTGGTTGAAACAAATTGCAGGGCGACAAAAAAAAGCAGGACGGTGGGAACAAGGGATAGGGAGACAAATGAGATAACCATCTTGGTACGAAGTTTCGTGCCAATAAGCTTACGATGTCGTTCAAAGATCAGTTCCACCAGATTTCTCATAACCAGAAAGGCCATGAGCAGGAGGAGTACCACATTAATATTAATAAGGGCAAAGACCAAAACATTGCCGCTTACCGGAAAGGGCACGGGGCCTAAACTGAACACCTTACTTTCCAGATAAGTCAGAATGACAAAAAGGCATAGACAGGCGACAATCACAAAACGGATAAGCCGCCTTTTCTTTTTCTTCCTGAGAGCCAGGCTATGCGGATCATCAATAGCGGAATTCAACCGAATACCAGTCCGTTTTCAAATCCCAGAGACTAAAGGGAAGGAGATAATTGAAATGAAAGGGCAAGGACTTTTTGTCCAGCACCACCCTGGCCTTGAGAATATACTGCCGATCAGGTTCCAGAGTCTTAAGCGGCACAATCACCACCCCGTTCAACTCCGCCATTCGTTTTTGCGCTACCGCCAGATCGGTCGTGATAAATTTGGCATCTTGCCCGCCCCCCTGCACCGAATATTCCTTTTTGAGATTATCATAGGCCAGGGTATAATCCACCCTGCCGGCATAGATATTCTTATTAAGCCAGGCGCTGCGAACCAAATCTAGATTTATTTGATAGGAAAAAGTTATCGGCAGGCCGTTTTGTACTCCGGCTAACAGCTCAGGAGTAAAGGCGTTTTCTACCTTGAGATAGAGCAGCAAATCCGTGCTTGAATTGGTCACCACTACATCACTGATCACCGCCTCTTTGGCCAGGACAGCACCGGGCAACAGCACCAGGAAAGCGGCAATCAGAGCTAAAATGATAATCTTTATTTTCATATATAAATCAGGCCAAGAGGCTTATCGCAATACCCGTTTATCACCCACCCGAATAGTAACCTTTTGGCGGTCAAAATATTCCAGCAGCGGAATTGAAAATTTACGGGACAGACCGGTCAGAGACTTAAAGCCCTGGGCGTCAATCTCGCCGTCTGCCGCCAGTTTTTCCCTTAAATTGTCTTCGAGGACACGCAAACTGCGGGCATGAAAATACAGGTCACCGCTTATCCGGCTCAACCTGCCGTCCCGTACCAGGACATCGACAATATCCCACACCAGCTTTTCAGGTTGGCCGCTGAAATGAGCCAGAATTTCTCTCCTGGTTGGCGGTTTAAGCCCGGCATCCCTGAACAACGCCTCCATTTCATCATGCATATCACCGGCATCGGCCTGCAGGGAAACCACATGATCAGCCAGACGAACCACCGCCTGTTCCTGGACAATTTGGCCGCTCTTCACCAGTCCGTTAAGCGCCAGTTGAAATAATTTATTATCAATCCCCTGATAGAGCCGGGAGCGCAGTTCTTCCTTGCTCATTCCCTCTTTCAGGGCATTCTCCCGATGAAAAACCGCCAAAATTTCCAGGACACGGCCAGTCAACATGGCGAGGGTATCCGGATGAATCATCCACTGCCGCTCTGAATCGACCACCAAAATACGGCGGGCGGAAACGGGCTGGTTGAGAATCTTTTTCAGGCGTTTGCCGAACACCCCCAAACGAACTTCCAAATCATTGAAGGTTAGACCGCTAAAGCCGCTCTCACGCAAATGGAATTCTGCCAATTCATCCGGAGCGGCACCATAGGCCGCAAATATTTCGCCGTTTACATCTTTAAAACGGCGGCGCTTGCGCCCTGGGCAAGGGTTCAGAACGGCACCGCCGCCAATGGTAAACACCGGCGAATAACTGCGTGCCACATAGCGGTCACCGGGCCAAGTCCCAACCGGTTCCTCTAGCAAAAGTTGGACATTGAGAGAATCACCAGGTACCGCCTCTTCCTGCTCCAACAGGACAATCCGGCCCATGATCTCGGCAGTGCCAAGATGCACCCGCACCCTGGCTCTATTTTTCAAGGGTTTATCGTTACTTTTGAGGTAGGTAAAATCACAGTCAAGCATATAGGATGGCTGCAAGGAATCAGGGCTAGCCAAAACATCACCGCGACCGACAAAATTTGTTTCCAGCCCCTGGATATTAATGGCGGTGCGGCGACCGGCCTCAACCTCAATCACATCCTGGCCATGTACCTGTATGCCGCGAATCCGGCCCTTTCTCCGGCGTGGATAAATACAAATATCATCAGGAACCTTTATCCGCCCGGAGATTCCGGTACCAGTAACCACCGCCCCGAAGCCCTTCATACTGAATATCCGGTCAACCGGCAGACGGAAAGGCCCGTAAGCCTCGCTGAATTCAGAACCGGCAACCATCTCGTCCAGTCCGGTTTTTACCCGCTCGATCCCAGCGCCTGTGCTTGAAGATACCTTAAACAGCGGGGCATCCGCCAGGAAACTATCCTTAAAATAGTCACGGATATCATCCTCGACCATCTCTAACCAATCCGGCTCCACCATATCAATCTTGGTGATGATAATCAGACCACGCCGCACCCCTAGCAGGCTGCAAATTTCAAAATGCTCCCTGGTCTGAGGCATTATACCCTCATCGGCGGCCACCACAAAGGCTACCAGATCAATGCCGCCGACACCGGCCACCATATTCCTGACGAATTTTTCATGGCCCGGCACATCGATAATCCCCAGACGATGACCGCAGGGCAGATCCAGGAAGGCAAAGCCAAGTTCAATGGTGATGCCCCGTTTTTTTTCCTCTTTGAGACGATCGGTTTCAATGCCGGTCAAGGCCCGGATAAAGCTGGTCTTGCCGTGATCGACATGGCCGGCGGTGCCAAGGACAATTTCCCGCATGGTCTATAGATTCCCGCAGCAAAATGGATTAGAACGCTTCTCCGCGCCAATGGTGGACGAATCCCCGCCATAGCCATGTCCAGGCCAGACCACGGTATCTTCAGGCAGACTCAGCAGACATTCCTGGATAGAGCGTTGCAATAAATCCGCAGAACCGCCGGGGAAATCGCTGCGCCCCACCCCGCCGACAAAGAGGGTATCACCGCTAAACAGATGGGGGCTGTCATAGAGGCAGATACCGCCGGGGGTGTGACCGGGGGTATGGATGACCTTTAATTTGAGCCGACCAACGCTTAAGATGTCACCACCCTGCACCATTTTATCGACAGGCGGCGATTCCGGCAGCCCCAACATAGAAAAATACTGCTTCGTATCCGCCTGGCCGAAAAAATCGGCGTCCGCCTTGTGCATAACGATGGCGGCGCCCGTGGCCTCCTTGAGCGGCCCATTGCCACAGACATGGTCGGGATGGCCGTGAGTGTTAATTATATATTTTATTTGCAGCCCCTCCTGCCGCACCGCCGCCATTATCTTATCTTCAGAGCCGCCCGGATCAATCACCGCCCCGATTTTAGTCTCCGAGCAGCCGATTACATAACAGCAGACGCTCATAGAACCAACCACAAGTTGTTTTATAATCATGCAAATCCCTCTGTAACCATTTTCAGGTATAAGCGAAAAATCCCCTAAACTGTGATTTGCACGATCAGCCGGCCATATCCAAAGATGCCGGCGCCTTCTGGCCGATGTTCTTTTCCACATTGTCCAGCACCCCGGCAAAGGCCAACACCGCAGGACTGTCCTGCCCTGAACTCAAATAGGGTTTACCATCATCACCACCGACAACTACCAGGGGATCAATGGGAATCCTGCCAAGGAAAGTGATGTTAAAGTCCCCGGCCGTCCGCTCCCCACCGCCGCTTTTAAATACCTCAACCACATTCTGACAATGAGGACAAACCAGACCGCTCATATTTTCCACCAGACCCAGGACTAACATCTTGACGTGCTTACAAAAATTAATGGACTTCCGCACATCGGCCAGGGCAACATCCTGAGGAGTTGTCACCACAAGCGCCTGGGCATCCTTAACAATATCGGCAATGGTCATCGGCTCATCGCCGGTGCCGGGAGGGGCGTCAATAACCAGATAATCAAGTTCCCCCCAGTCCATATCGGAGATAAATTGCCGAATAGCCTGCACTTTAAGCGGCCCGCGCCAGATAATGGGATCATCGCGATCCTTCATCATATATTCCAGAGAGATGACCTTGAGATTATCTCCAACCCGCATCAGCGGCACCAGATCGCCATCCTCCATGTCAGCGTCACTCAGCTTGTCGTCCAGATTAAGCATCCGGCATACATCCGGGCCATGCAGATCAACGTCCATGAGCCCCACCTTGTAACCACGATTGGCCAGGCCAAGAGCCAGATTGACGGAAACCGTACTTTTGCCAACCCCTCCCTTACCGCTCATCACCAGTATTTTATGCTTAATCCTGCCAAGGGAGGTTTTTATATCGTTATCTTCCTGGGCGACACGGGCCTGGACATCAGCCTGAGACGGCCCACTGCCGCATCCTTCACTACTACTCGCGCAACTTCCACATGAACTGCT
>JAADIV010000044.1:20185-21768 GCA_013151175.1 Deltaproteobacteria bacterium
TTATTGTATTCTCCTTTGTTGGTAAATTGATGACGTTAAAAACCTTGAAGCTTAGACGATAAGTGCCTTATAACTGATGTATCGCAAAAAGCAAGAAATCCTAAAAAGCATTTTTAAGCAACAAAGTTCTCCCATACCTTTAGGTCACTTATCCCCGGAACGGGGGTTAGCCCTAAATTCAAGGATGTACTGGCAAAAAGGAGGGGAGTATAACGCAAAGATCAATGATTTTAAAGAAATTTCAGGGGAATGGCAAAACAGGAAGATTAATGGCTAGGCGGCAGGGTAAGCAGGCAATTCAACCCCGCCGGCCAAATAACCAGGTGGTCGTTTGGCCGGAATAATTCATATCAGGGCAGGCACTAAAGACTTATAAACTCCGTCCTTTCCATGGCTATTTCCATGTAGAAATGTAATTGCTCCATCTGAAAGGAGATCCGCCGATTATCAATGGAAGCCGATGAACCGGCGTTACCAATGGATAATTCCGGGGTCAGACTGATGGCCCGGTTTAAGGTGAGAGCCTTAGGCTGGCCGGAGTGGGCGTTAAGATTATAGCTTGTCTCCACCAGTTGCTGAGAATGCCCCATAATCTGGTTAATTAACTCACCGATACTGTCCGCCACCTCAACAGAAGAGGCGTGCGAGGCCAGATCATTTTCCGGTATGCCCATATTCATCATATAGTAATGATATATGGCCAGAGCCGCCTCAGCGGAAAAATTCATTACCACCAAGCCGTTATAATCACCAAAAATTTCCACAAAACCGCCAAGATCCGGACGAATACTGATCTTAGGAATTTTTTGGATAGTTGGCGAAAAAACAATCTCCCGGCCGGTACATTGTTCCAGGGTCTCCCTGGTGGCCTGGCAAAGTATTGGCACAATCAAATCTACTCCTAAACGGGAATTAGTCAATTCTCTCCTCCTTCGCGGCTGCTCTGACCGGCGAAATCATGCGGCTCACAACCGCTGTTTTTAATATTTAATCCTCTGGAACACTAAATAAACATCCTGCACCACCAGGCACCTACCTCCGTCATTGTAACTCACCCCATGGCACCTTAATACCAATAACCACAAGATCTGTAAATGCTTGCAGGGTGCCGGAGATGCGAGGCATCGTCCTGCGAAGCGTACTCCCTGTACGTGAGCAGGGCGATAACGAAGTAGATTCGGTACCCTGTGAGCATTTACCCGTCACTTCATCCGCTGAGGATCAAGCAGGATACGGCAGTCGGCCACGGAACAGCCATGTCCCACCGGATGAACCATCAGGGGATTTATGTCCAATTCAGCGATTTCCGGGTTATCAATGGCCAATTCCGACAGCAGGGTGAGACAGCGTTCCAGTTCATCGGTGTCACACGGTTTACTGCCACGGGCGCCGCTCAACATGGGATAGGCCTTGGTGGAGCGAATCATGGATCTGGCCGCATTGTGGCGGATTGGGGCCAGACGGAAGCTGACATCCTTAAAGATCGCCACAAAGATACCACCCAGGCCGAACATCAAAAGAGGCCCGAAGGTCTTGTAACGATTGATTCCAAGGATCACCTCAACACCACTAGGTGCCATCTG
>JAADIV010000184.1 GCA_013151175.1 Deltaproteobacteria bacterium
CCCAACCGTTTCTAATCAGGGACTTTTCCACCAAATCACGCTCAATATCACTGAATGAGGCGGCCGGGCGGCCTGCCGACGTTCCGCAGGCTGGCGCTATTGAGCCTCCCCCATCCGCCGATGTATCCTGCTTCGGACCTGCCAACATACATGACGGTAAATCACTGACCCTGGCCCAATCTCCGACCGCCATAATCACTAAACGCTCCACCATATTCTGTAACTCCCTGACGTTACCGGGCCAGGAGTAGTCCTTTAAAAATTCAATTATTTCCTTCGATAGTCTTAGTTGGCGTTTATTGCGCTCATTACTTTCCCGCAGAAAGAAGTCGAAAAGGAGAGGAATGTCCTCCCGCCGTTCCCGCAACGGCGGCAGAATTATGGGCACAACGTTAAGCCGGTAATAGAGATCAGATCTAAAAGTCCCGTTATTGACGGCGGCCGCCAAATCAACATTGGTGGCCGCGATAATCCGGACATCAACGGCCATCGTCCGATTGCCGCCCAACCGCTCAAATTGCTTTTCCTGTAAAACCCGTAATAATTTGGCCTGCAGGTTTAAGGGCATCTCCCCTATCTCATCCAGGAAAAAGGTGCCATGATCAGCCAATTCAAATTTCCCCTTTTTAAACGATGTCGCCCCGGTAAAAGCTCCCTTTTCGTGGCCCAACAACTCGCTTTCCAGAAGATTCTCCGGCAGGGCCGCGCAGTTTATTTTGATAAAAGCCTCATCAGCCCTGGGGCTGGCCTGATGGACGGCGCGAGCCACCAACTCCTTACCGGTGCCGGATTCACCCAGCAGAAGGGCCGTAGCGGCGCTGGGAGATACCCGGTCTATTAAGCGGAAGACCTCGTTCATGACCTTGCTTTGGCCGATGATATTATGGCGGTTGTAACGTTGATCGAGTTCGGCCTTCAAAGAGCGGTTTTCCTCGATAAGCAATTCCTCTTTTAGCTTAAGAATATTGTCAAGTTCCAGAAACTGAGCGATAAGGGTGGCCACCACAGTGATAAACTGGACATCCTCCTCAAAGGAAATGTGGGATTCAAAAACACGGTCAACGGTAAGGGCCCCAACCGGGCCGTCCCGGAGAATGACCGGCACCCCTATAAAGGCGATTTTATCCTTGGCGATACCTTTGCGGGACTGGGTGCGGTTCAGAAAGAGAGGCTCACTCTTGATATCGGGCACCACAAATGGAAAACGGCTGCGAAAGATCCTGCCGCAGATCCCCTCATCCAGTTTGTATATGCCCCGTTTCTTTTCCAGTTCCGTCATGCCGTAACTGGCCTTAATTACCAAACGCTTGCCGGTGGCGTCCAACATAAAGAGGGTCGCCCTCTCCATATGCATGGTGTCGTGCAAAACCCTGAGAATTTCCGCCAGAGCCGTATCAAGTTCAGCGGCAGCCCCCACCAATTGCGCGATTTCGCACAGCGCCTGTACCTCCAGCGATTTTATGGCCGCTACCTGCCTGATGCGCTCGATATCCAGACTATCCAGACCTGTGGTTTTTAGTTTTTTAGTTGTCATATCTTAACTAACAAGCAAAATATATGCCGACTAACGCACAAGATGACAAAATAATATAATATCGTGGATAACAACGCCAATTTTTTCAATCGTAACAGGAGACAGCGTTGATCCAGCCGTAATATTTATTTTCTCTGAAACAATATTTGTGGCCGGGCGACTGGTTTGCCGCCTATGGTAAACAACAAAATTGTGTAACTATTTAATTGCCCTTCCTTCGCATACGATCGTGGTCGTACCGCTGAATTTCTGCGGCAACAAATTTCTTTACCTCCAGGCCAATTATGAGAATTGCGCCCATCTCTGAGGCGGTGGGGGACCGGCGTTTATAGGCATCCAGGCTGCATATTTCCTGGAATGAGTCGAGAAAAAGAAATTTTTTGCTAAGCTCAGGCTGAGGCCCGGTATGACGTTCTACGGCCTCAATCAGATCACCCATGGTATGATTATCGGCCAGATCGCCATGATACATGAGATACCCCATGCAGAATTTTTCGATGGCCATGGCCGTGAGGTTGTATATAATCTCCGGGGTAAAGACCTCCGGCCTTTTGCGTGAGCCGTTAACGGCAGTGTTCAGAAACTTCCCGCCATCATCCAAATATTTTCGCCAGTCCTTAATTTGTACAAGCATGGTACACCTCCTCAAATTACAAAATACAGGAATCAGGACTAACCTCCCCTGATTCCTGTACCCTGATCTCTGTCTCCTGAAAGCTACATCACAAGTTCAAATGTCTCATCAGGATCATCACGATCCTTACGATCCAGCAATACTCCGGTAATTTTCTCCACCAGCCGCATACCGCCCACATATCCCACCGTGGGGAAATAACTGTGGCCGGTGCGGTCAAGAATTGGGAAACCGAAGCGGACAAAGGGAACATCTTCGGCCCGGGCGATATATTTGCCGTAAGTGTTGCTGATTAAGAGATCCACCGGCTCATTTTTTATCCATTGATGCAGCTCAAAGAAGTCGGCCGCGGCCTTTACCTTGGCCTTGGGGTTGACGTCCCGCAAGATAGCCTTGATCTTCAGGGTAAATTTCTTGCCCGGTGTTCCGGTTATAACATAGGTGGGAATCATGCCCATAGAGACCATAAATTCGGTCATGGCGATGACATGATCCGGGTCACCGGCGATGGCCACCTTTTTACCGTAGAGATATTGCTGATAATCTAGCATCATATCCAACAAACGCCCCCGGTCATCGGTTATGGAAGCCGGCGGTTCGTTACCGGTAAGCTCAACCAGAGCCTCAATAAAACGATCGGTGGCAGCCAGACCTATGGGTAAATCCAAGACCTCGTACGGCACCTCAGCCTTGGTCTGGAGCATCTTGGCGGCGTCCTCAGAGGCAAAGGCGCCCAGGGCCAAAGTTTTCTGGCTGTCGCCGGTGGTCTTCATCGCCGCGAGAGTCACCCCGCCCTTGGGATACATATTGAATTTACCGGTTTGCGGCGCGTCAAGGACATCGGAGGTATCCGGGAAGACTACCGCCGGAGCCCCGATTTTTCGCAGTATTCTCTTGATCTCCCGCATATCGGATGGTTCAACAAAACCTGGCAGGACATTCAACTGGTTTTTCTTTTCGCCGCTTGATTCGGTAAGATAAGAGACCATTGACCGGCACATATTGCTAAAACCGGTAACATGGGAGCCTTCATAGCTAGGGTTGGTATGGATAACCAGTTTCCCCGCCGGGATTAAACCATCATCCCTGGCCTGATTGACCAGGGAAGGGATATCATCGCCAATGGTCTCAGACAGGCAAGTGGTGTGAACCGCGATAATGTCCGGGTTATAGACGTGAAATATGTTATTCACTGCCTGACGCAGATTGGCGCCACCGCCAAAGACGGCGGCGCCCTCGGTAAAGGAGCTAGTCGCGGCCATGACCGGCTCCTTGTAATGCCGGGTCAGGTGACTGCGGTGATAAGCGCAACAACCCTGACTGCCGTGACTATGCGGCAGACATCCATGGATACCCAGAGAGGCATACATGGCGCCGATAGGCTGGCAGGTCTTGGCCGGATTGATCCGCAGGGCCTCACGCTCCACCACCTTTTTAGGTGTTTGGTCTAACATGATAATTCTCCTTCTTTATTGATACCTGGGCTATGCCAGGATTTCCTTTTCAGTTTCCACCATCATTTCGGCCTTAATCATCGGCCTTTTCTGCCAGGGGGCCTGAATCATCTTCCAGGCAGGGTTATTAACCCGCATATCGATGTCACGGGCGAAGTTAGCCGCCCCGTGATAACCGGCAAATGGGCCGCTGTAATCGTAATTATGGAGCTGCTTGGAAGGAATACCCATCTTTTCGAAGATGTATTTATCCTTTATACCTGAACAAACAATATCCGGTTTATAGGAGGCAATCATCATCTCCTGCTCCAGATGGGTAATGTCATCTACCAGGATGGTATTATCCATCATATCCGGCAGCATACCTTCATACTCGCTCAACAAGCCATCCTCTTTGAGGCGGCTAATTTCCTCCCCGGTTTTAGGGGGATTATAGCGTTTGGGATCAGGCTCCACCTTCAGTTCGGTAATATTGCGGCTATCGGCATCAATCTTGATAGTGGGAATTACCTTGCGACCCTCATAGTCATCACGATGAGCGAATTCCTCGCCAGCCACCACCGTCTTCATGCCCAGATCCTTGAACAAAGATTGATAATGATGAGCTCTGGAACCACCGGTAAAGAGCATGGCTGTTTTACCTTCAAGACGTTCACGAATAGGGGCGATTTCTTTTTCCGCCGCCGCCTCTTCCTCGGCAATTACCTCTTCGATACGGGCGCTGAGCTTGGCATCTTCAAAATATTCACCAATCTTACGCAGACTCTTGGAAGTGGCCTTGAGACCGATAACATTGACTTTCAACCAGGGAATACCGAATTTTTCCTCCATCATTTCGGCCATATAATTAATGGAGCGGTAACACTGGACAATGTTCAATTTGGCGTTATGAGATTTGGCCATTTCCGCAAAAGAACCGTTGCCGCTGAAGGTAGAAACGATATGGATACCGCACTTCTCAAAAATCCGTTCAATCTCCCAGGAATCACCGCCAATATTGTATTCGCCCAGCATATTGATGGAAAATTTGTCTGTTTCCACATCATCACGACCTACCACCCGTTCGAATAGACCGTTATTGGCCAGATGATGACCGGCGGACTGGCTGACCCCCTTATAACCTTCACAGGCAAAGCCAATCACCGGGATTCCCAGTTTTTCACTCATCTCCCGGCCAACTCCCACCACATCATCACCGATAAGCCCTGCCGGGCAGGTGGCATGCAGCGATATGGCCTTGGGCTTGAAGATTTCATAGGCCTCGGTAATGGCCTTGCGCAATTTCTTTTCACCGCCAAATATAATATTATCCGGCTGCATATCCGTGGAAAAACAATACTCCAGAAAATTCTGGCCGCCCTTACGGGCCCGGCCCTGATTCCTCCGGGTTCCCCAGGCGTAAAATGAGCAGCCAACGGGGCCGTGGACAATATGCACCATATCAACTATCGGCCCCAAAACCACCCCTTTACAACCGGCATAGCAGCAGCCCCGCTGGGTGATAATACCTGGCACCGACCGGGCATTGGCCTCTATTTTCTGTTCTGTACCGGGAGCAACCGGCACCATGTGTTTGCGCCGCTTGCGGGCGACTTTAGGCGGATACATGGTCACAATCTCATCGACCAGCGCCTCATTTTTTAATGTTGTTGTTGCTTTCTGAGTCATATTAATCAATCTCCTGTAACCATCCAGCTACACACCATTTTCGTCCGTTTTGCCCTCCTCGCGTACAGGGAGTACAGACTCGGAGGTCAAAACGAACGAACCTGGAGCGCATCTGAACGGTTACGGTTCCGAGTATAAGGCAATTTATTGCCTTTGGTGAATAGTTACAATTTCCTCTTGCGTATGAGCTGGTCATACCGCTATTTCCCGGCCATTTCATCAATGGCATCAATACCAGTTTCCGCGGTGCGCACCCGGCAGACATCGACAATTGGCATCACGAAAATCTTACCGTCACCGGGATTCTTGTTACTATTGCATTTGATAACCGTCTCCACCACTGTGGCGACCTTGTCATCCGGCACAATGAGACTGATCATCCGTTTAGGAAGCAGACGCGGGCCGTTGGCTAAAAGCGGCAAGACCTCGGAACTGTCGAGGGGACCGTCATCATTCATGGCCTTGACCATATCCTCATCAAGGGCCTTGCGGCCCCGGCCCATAACCTTACGGGCTGTGAATGAGGGGAATCCGGCCTCCACCAAAGCTTCCTTGGTGGCATTGATTTTATTCATCCGTATAATTGCCATAACCTCTTTCATCATCAAGCCTCCCTGGTGCCAGAACTGACAGTATAGACCTCTTCCACCGGGCTGATAAATATCTTGCCATCACCATAGGAACCTTTATCACCGGTCCTGGCGCTATCAAGAATGGTACGCATGATAAGATCTTTCTCATGATCAGCCGCCACCATCATCAACATCTCCTTGGGCAGCTCGTCATAGGTCACATTGCCAACCTTTAGCCCCCGCTGCTTGCCCCGGCCATAAACCTCCATCTTGGTAATGGCCGGATAACCTGCCTCCAGAAGGGCGGCCTTTACTTTATCGGTTTTCTCCGGCCTTATAATCGCGCGAATCATTAACATAATGTTTCTCCTAAGTTTTTTGTTTTGTAACCTGACGCCTGGCGTTTGTGTTCCCGTGGCGGGCGGGTTTGAAACCCGCCCCTACGATCTGATACCTGAATTAGTCAAAAAGACCGTAATCCATCAACAATTCTTCCAAGCGTTCAATTGGCATGGGTTTAGGGATTACCTGCATTTTATTGGTATCAATGGCTTTGGCCAGGTTACGATAATGACCGGCCTGCACAGCCTCCGGCTCAAATTCAATAACGGTCTTCCGGTGGATCTCCGCCTTTTGCACCATATTGTCACGGGGGACGAAATAGAGCATCTGGGTGCCAAGTTCCTTGGCAAAATTTTCGATCAGATCCTGCTCGCGGTCCACAGCCCGTGAGTTACAGATAAGGCCGCCCAGACGGATACCGCCGGACTCGGCAAACTTAACAATTCCCTTGGAGATATTATTGGCCGCGTACATGGCCATCATCTCCCCTGAAACTACGATATAGATCTCCTTGGCCTTACCTTCCCGCATGGGCATGGCAAAACCGCCGCAGACCACATCGCCCAAAACATCATAAAAGGCATAATCAAGATCATGCTCCTCTTCATAGGCGCCGAGGGATTCCAGGAGATTAATAGCGGTAATAATACCCCGGCCGGCACAACCGACCCCCGGCTCCGGGCCGCCGGACTCAACACACATAACCCCGCCATATCCGGCTTTCAGCACATCGTCCAATTCCACGTCTTCGCCTTCCTCACGCATGGTATCAAGCACCGATTTTTGCGCCAGTCCGCCCAGCATCAGGCGGGTTGAATCGGCCTTAGGATCACAGCCAACCACCATTACCTTTTTACCCAGTTCAACGAGACCCGCCACCGTATTCTGGGTGGTTGTTGATTTGCCGATACCGCCCTTGCCGTAAATCGCAATCTTTCTCATCTCTTTTGCCATGATTTCCTCCTCCATTACAGAATATTAAATATCAGGAATGTTCACTGTGAACCCCCTGTAAATTATCCACCCGGCCGCTGTTATTTCCGGCATCCACGGATATTATTACTAAAGGCAAGGGACGTGCCAGATTGATATAAATAAAAAATATGTATTTATTTGGCACAGTTACGGCAACAATTAGTGAATAGAGGCATAAAAGGAGATTACGGACTGACGGTTGGTATATGTCGAGAAGCTTACAAAAATGAATGCTTTTGCCTAATTTTGCAGGGAGTCTTCGTTGGGTGGGGACAGCGATTTCCTTGTAATTCATCACGGGGTAGGCAACCCACC
This sequence comes from Deltaproteobacteria bacterium, assembly GCA_013151175.1. Lineage (GTDB taxonomy): Bacteria > Desulfobacterota > Desulfobulbia > Desulfobulbales > VMSU01 > JAADIV01. The sequence continues at coordinate 7,495 of JAADIV010000184.1, forward strand.
TGAATTTCAGGAAAAAGCTGTAATCGGTTGCATTTTCTTGACTAGCGCGGCAACCTGGTCTAGAGTCTCTATATGACACTTACCCAAGACACTTACCCAAACTAGGATTGTTTTTTTCTTCGGAATGCTGTTGGCAGTTGCCATCTGGGAGATGGTAGCCGCCAAACGGCAGCTCACTGTTCCCAAGGCGGGACGTTGGTTTAATAATCTGGGGTTAATTGCTCTGGATAATATTCTGGTGAAGATTCTCTTCCCCGGCGCGGCTATCGGCGTGGCGGCCGCTGCCGCCAAAAACGGTTGGGGCTTATGCAATTATTTTTCGCTGCCACAGTGGGCGGCAATCCTGCTCTCAGTCCTGCTGTTGGACTTAATTATCTACCTGCAGCATCTGATGTTTCACGCCGTACCTCTGCTCTGGCGTTTGCACATGGTGCATCACGCCGATCTGGATATAGATGTAACAACGGGTTTAAGATTTCATCCCATTGAGATTATTATCTCCATGCTGATAAAGATGGCCGCCATATCATTTCTTGGGCCGCCGGTGGCCGCCGTGCTGATATTTGAAATTACTCTAAACGCCACCGCCATGTTCAATCATGGCAATATCAGGCTGCCTGTGGCCCTTGACCGCCTGCTCCGGTTATTGGTAGTCACCCCCGATATGCACCGGGTGCATCATTCCGTAATCATCCGAGAAACCGACTCCAATTTTGGTTTTAACTTCCCCTGGTGGGACAGGTTATTCGGCACCTACCGCGCCCAACCAGTAAGGGGACATCAGAAAATGGCCATCGGCCTCTCGCAATTCCGCCGGAAAGAAAAATTGACCCTGCCCCGACTCCTTCTCATGCCTTTCATCGATAATCCCGGCCGCTACAGTCTGCAATTTATCGGCGGCGATCCCGACACAATCAGGAAAGAAGATAGCGGCCATTAATTACGGGCAAAATTTCGGGCAACATCTCTGGCGCTTAGTTTATAATTGCCGGTCGCCACATCTTCAGCGGCTGAAAATTCATTCTTTATGGCCGCAAACGCGTCAATATTGGCAAGGAAGAGATCCGTTAACTCCGGATCAAAATGTCCGCCCCGCTCATTCTTTATTATTTTACAGGCAAATTCAACGGGGTAAGGGTCTTTGTACGGCCTGCGTGAAGTCAAAGCGTCAAAGGTGTCGGCCAAAGCCGCGATCCTTCCCTCTACAGGTATATCAACGCCCCGCAAACCATGTGGATAGCCGCCGCCGTCCCATTTTTCATGGTGGTTCAGGGCAATAAGCCGGGCAGCGACCATCAGCTCAGAGTCATGGCCCGCCAATAATTTAGCGCCGATCGTGGTATGAGTGGTCATAACCCGCCATTCATCGGCATCAAGCTTATCCGGTTTAAGCATAATTTTATCAGGAATGCCAATTTTACCAACATCATGCATGGGGCTAGTATTAAGGAGAAGTTCCACCCTCTCTTTGGCCAGGCCCGCCAAACCGGCCAGGACAGCGCACATCCTGCTCATTCTGACAATATGTAAACCGGTATCATTATCACGATACTCAGCCGCCTGCCCCAGTCGGCGAATGATTTCAAGACGGGTATCATGTAATTCTAGCGTGCGCTGCCGCACCTTGTTCTCAAGGATAATATTCTGGTTTTTCACCTCGTTATGCAGCAATCTTATCCGCGCCATATTACGGATCTTGGTGGTAACCTCAAGTCTGTTAAACGGTTTGGTCAAGAAATCCTGGGCGCCGTATTCCAGGGCTCGCAAACGTGTCTCTTCATCCTGTTGGGCCGTTATCACCAAAACGGATAGATATGAGTCCTGATTAATTCCCTGTAATTGAGCCATCACCTGGAAGCCGTCCAGATACGGCATGATAATGTCCAACACAACCAGATCAGGTTGGTAAGCCAGGTACAGTTCCCTCACCGCGCGGGGATCGGTCAAGGTGCGAACCGAGTTATAGCCAGCCTTTTTGGCTATACTCTCTAGCAGCCTGACGTTCACCGGGTTGTCGTCAACAATCAACAATTTCGCTTTGAAGATCTCATGGTCAAATAACATATTGGCTCCAGTCCTTTTTTATTGCACCACGGACATTCTGACCGGTTTTCAACCTTAGAAAGACGGAAATTAACGATAACTCATATTGAAACTTGTGTCATGCAAAACAGATCCGTGAATACCTCTCACAAGTTTCTTGTCCCACCGGCAAAATTGTTTTTAATTGACTTCAGTCCGGGAAATAAGTAGCCTTTTTTAGTGACTTCGCCCATAGACCACCACCCTCTGTTTACGGCATACAGCGGCGGCCAACGGCTCATAATGGCGAATCTTTAGCAGACAAGGGGGGCAGCCCATGGAAGCATTAGAACAAAGTTCCGTTCTGGTGGTTGATGACACCGAAGAAAATATTGATATTCTGGTTGAAGCCCTGGGCGACAGCTATGACGTCAGTGTGGCCATGGACGGCCAAGCCGCCCTGGAAATCGCGGCCGCAGACAAGCCTGATCTTATTCTTCTGGATATCATGATGCCGGGTATGGACGGCTACGAGGTATGCCGGCGTCTAAAGCAGGACAAAGGCACCCAAAAAATACCCGTGGTTTTTCTCACCGCTATGAGTCAGGATCAGGACGAGGCCCGGGGCCTTAAACTGGGAGCAGTTGATTATATTACCAAGCCGTTTAATCCCCAGTTGGTGAAAGCACGGGTCAATAACCATCTGCAACTCAAACAATACCGGGATCATCTGGAGGAGTTGGTCGGGGAACGCACCAGGCAATTGGAACTTACCCAGGAGGTTACCATTGAAAGTATGGCCACCCTGGCGGAGTACCGCGACCCAGAGACCGGCGGTCATATCAGGCGAACCAAGGTCTATGTCCTGGCCCTAGCTGAAGCCCTACGCAACCACCCAAAATTTAAAGATTTTTTGACCGACAAAAACATTGAACTGCTTTACAAATCCGCCCCCCTGCACGATATCGGTAAGGTTGGGGTACGGGATAACATACTGTTGAAGCCGGGTAAATTGACCAACGAAGAATTTGAAGAGATGAAAAAGCACACAATATACGGCAGGGATGCCATCGCCCATACCGAAAAAAGACTTGGCACAGCGTCCTTCCTGCGCTTTGCCAAGGAAATTGCCGAATCACACCAGGAAAAGTGGGATGGTTCAGGCTATCCCAACGGTCTGGCGGGAGAGGACATCCCCATCTCCGGCAGAATTATGGCTGTGGCCGATGTCTATGATGCCCTGATCAGCAAGCGGATCTATAAAACGCCCATCCCCCATCCCATCGCCGTTAACATTATTAAGGACGGCCGCGGCAGCCATTTTGACCCGGATATGGCGGACGCCTTTGCCGGAATTCAGGAGCAATTCCGGCAGATAGCCCTTAAACACGCCGATTATGAAGAAGAACGGGAGGCCCTGCGAAATCCCCTGTAGAGGCTAGTTTCAAACTAGCCCCCTAGTTCAAACCAACCCCCGTACCTTTAAAGAAAGGGTAACATTTATGGATGAGAACAGATCACGTACCGTTTTCGGCGTATGCGAGCGTATTTTTTTGCTCTTTCTCCTGCTTTCCAGTCTCCTTTTCTCCTGTCATTACATCTCAACCGCCGCAGCGGCCTCCCTGGCAAGTCAGGCAACGGCATTAAAACTCACAGCAGCAGAAAAGGCCTGGCTGCGGCAACATCCCATCATCCGGGTTCACAACGAGAAGAACTGGCCGCCATTTAATTTTTTCAGAGACGGTAAACCCTGCGGCCTGTCCATAGACTATATGAATATGCTGGCCCAAAAGTTGGGCATAAAGGTCAAGTATATTACCGGCCCGAACTGGAACAGTTTTTTGACCATGATTAAGGCCAAAAAACTGGATGTCATGCTCAATATTGTCAAAACTAGCGAGCGGGAAAAATATATCCTTTTCACCCCCCCTTATACCAGAAACCCCAATACCATCGTCAGCCGGGCTAGCGGCATCCAATATGAGAACACCAGGCAGCTCAACGACAAAATTGTGGCCGTTCCCAAGGGATTTTATCAAGAGGAGCTGCTACGGAAAAAACACCCCCGAATTGTCATTCTGCCGCTTAAAGATGTGTTGGAATGCCTAAAGGCGGTGATATACGGCAAGGCAGACGCAGCAGTTGTCGAAATTTCCGTTGCCCAATATCTGATAACAAAAAATATGCTCACCGGCCTGCGAATGTCCGGGGAACTGGATTTCGGCAGCCATGATTTTGAAAAACTGCACATCGGTATCCGTAAAGACTGGCCCGTACTACAAAGCATTATAATCAAGGCCATGGCCAGTATTACTGATTCCCAGATGAACAAACTCCAACAAAAATGGCTCACCGGCACCGCGAAACCAGGAAATGCGGCTGCCGGCTTCGCGGCTCATAAACAGTTTGGCGTCAAAAAGATGCTGATGGTGTTGGCGGTGTTAATGGCCGTTGTCTTTCTGCTCAACGCTCTATTCAAGCGCCGTGGCTTTATTAATAAACAGAAACTACTTGCAGGCCACTGGCAGTGGCGCCTGGGGTTATTGGGGATGGTCATTTTTCTGAGCCTGATCATGATTGTCGCCTGGCTAGCCCTGACCCGGATGAACAACCAACTGCGCCAGAACATCGGCCATTCACTAACAACGGTCAATAATGTTGTCAGCCATTCTCTGAATATCTGGTATGGGAAAAAACAAAGCGATATTCACGAGATGACCAGAGACTCCAAGCTCCTGCCTTTGGTAAACGGACTCCTCGATCTGCGGCGCCGTAAAGAAGCTCTCGTTGGCAGCCAGGCTCTTGCCGCTCTCCGCAAACTGTATGCCGCCAATAACAAAGAGATCGGGGCTATCGGTTTCTTTGTTACCGCCCCGGACGGCACCAACCTCGCCTCCTCAAGGAACAGCAATATCGGCAGCAAAAACTTTATAGCCCGGCAGCGCCCCAACCTAATGCGGCACGCCTGGGCGGGAAGAACGGTCTTTGTCCCCCCCCTTAAAAGTGAGGTGCCGCTTCAGGACGCTGCCGGCAAGGTTGTCAGGCAGGCGCCCACCATGTTTGTCATCGCCCCCCTGCGCGATGACAATGGCGCGATCAGAGCGCTTTTTACCCTGCGTTTTGCGCCCCGGAAAGAATTTTCCCCCTGCACCTCTATCGGCATTATCGGCAACACCGGCGAGACCTACGCCTTTGACCGAACCGGCCAGATGCTTGTCAACTCCCGCTTTAATGAATTCCTGCCTATTCTGCACAAATATTATCCCAACGCCATACAGACGCATACCATAAGTGTTCGTGATCCAGGCGGCAATCTCCTGCGGGGTTTTGTACCTAGCGGCCGCATGGATAACTGGCCGCTGACCAAAATGGCGACTCAGGCGTTGCAGGGCAAATCCGGAGTTGATACCGCCGGCTATCGCGATTACCGGGGGGTACCGGTCATGGGCGCCTGGACATGGTCAAATAAACTCGGTATTGGTATCGTTACTGAAATCGATGTCGCCGAGGCTCTGGCCCCCTATTTGAAGATAAAAAACATCCTGCTGCTGTCATTTGCCGGTGTCTCATTTATGGCCCTCGTCCTTATGGCCTTTATGGTCTGGTTCAATGAACAGACCAGAGAAAAACTTGAGGGCCTGGTTCGGGAACGCACCAAGGAGTTGTCAAAACTCACCCAGGCCGTTGAGCAAAGCCCGGTAACGGTTGTTATGACAGACAGAGACGGCAACATCGAATACGTCAACCCCAGATTCACTGAAGTTACCGGCTATACCTACGCGGAGGCCATTGGCCAAAACCCCCGAATATTAAAGTCGGGGAAAACCTCAGACGCCCTGTATAAAGAACTTTGGGCAACCATTACAGACGGCCGCACCTGGAAAGGAGAATTGATTAACCAAACCAAGAACGGGGAATACATATGGGAGGCCATATCCATCTCTCCCATCCTTAACGATGAAGGTGAAATCACCCACTATGTCGGGGTCAAAGAGAATATTACCGAGAAAAAGGCGACGGAGGATGAGATCCGTCATATCAATTTTCTCTCCGATTCGGCTCTAGAGCTCACCAAGTCGGGATACTGGCATGTGCCGCTGGATGACTCCGGCTGGTATAACTCATCGGCACGAACTGCGGCCATATTTGGCGACCCGCCGCGGGAGAACTATCGCTACCGGCTCATGGAAGAGTGGTTTGTCAATGCTCAGGCCGGAGATGAGGAGACCGCCCGGGTAACATGGGAAAATTTCCAACAGACGATAAATGGAGAGATCCCGGTTTACGATGCTATTTTCGCCTATAAACGGCCGGCGGACGACCGAGTTGTCTGGATTCACGCCCTGGGCAAGGTGGTCAAGAGCGGCACCGGCGGCCCTGCGGTTATGTACGGGGTTACCCAGGATATAACCGATGTCAAAAACCTGGAGATGGAACTCCTGGCGGCCAAGGAGAAGGCCGAGGCGGCTACCAGAGCCAAATCCGATTTTCTGGCCAATATGAGCCACGAGATCAGAACCCCGATGAACGCCATTATCGGCATGAGTCATCTGGCAATGCGAACCGAACTGACGCCTAAGCAGCATGACTATATCAGCAAGGTGCAGTCCTCTGCCAACGCGCTCCTGGGGATCATCAACGATATCCTGGATTTCTCCAAGATCGAGGCCGGCAAGTTGACCATAGAAGAGACCAAATTCCAGCTGGATGATGTCATGGCCAACCTGACCAACCTCATTGCCATAAAGGCGGAGGAGAAGGGCCTTGAACTGCTTTTTAATATCGCCAACGATACCCCTCTGGCCCTGGTGGGTGACCCGCTCCGCCTGGGGCAGATCCTGATCAACCTGGCCAACAACGCCGTCAAATTCACCGAAAAAGGGGAGATCGTGGTCTCTATCCTGCCGGTGACCAAGAGTGAGTCACAAACAACACTAAGATTCTCGGTGCGGGATTCCGGCATCGGCTTAAGCGCAGAGCAGCGCGGCAAATTGTTCCAGGCCTTTTCCCAGGCCGACACCTCCACCACCAGAAAATACGGCGGCACCGGCCTGGGACTGACCATCTCCAAAAAGCTCTGCGAGTTAATGAATGGTAATATCTGGGTGGAGAGCGAGACTTCCCGGGGCAGCACCTTTTTCTTTACCGCCACCTTTGGCCGCCACTCGGAAAAGAGAATAGAATTTCTGCCAGCACCGGATTTGCGGGGCAAGCGGGTGTTGGTGGTTGACGACAGCCTGACCTCCAGGGAGATAATGCAGGATATGTTGGAATCAATGTCCTTTGTAGTCAAGCAGTGCGCCTCCGGGGAAGAGGCTCTGGCGGAAATTACTAAAGCCGACCAGGAGGGTAGTCAATTTGAGGTGGTCTATATGGACTGGCAGATGCCAGGTTTGGACGGCATAGCCACCTCCAGAATAATCAAGGAGCAGAAGCTCTCCCGGCGGCCAAAGATTATCATGATAACGGCCTATGGCCGGGAAGAGATCATGCTGCAGGCGGAAAACATCTCACTGGAAGGTTTTTTGGTCAAACCGGTGAGCCGTTCCCTCCTATTTGACGCCACCATGCAGGCCTTTGGCCTGGAAAGTGTACGCAGTCACGCCCAAAAAAGGAACAAAAGCCAGGGAATTGAGACCCTGAAACATATTCGCGGCGCCCGTATTCTGCTAGCCGAGGACAATGAGATAAACCAACAGGTAGCCCAGGAGATACTTGAGCAGGCTGCCTTCGTGGTAGAAATTGCCAATAACGGCCGCGAAGCGGTGGAGATGGCTGCCGCAAACCAATACGATGTCATCCTCATGGATATCCAGATGCCGGAGATGAACGGCTTTGAGGCGACAGAGAAGATTCGCGGCCTTGCAGCAGAGAAAAAAGATATTCCCATCATTGCCATGACCGCCCATGCCATGGCCGGTGACCGGGAAAAGAGCCTTGCCGGCGGCATGAACGACCATGTGACCAAACCCATTGATCCCAATGAACTCTTTGCCGCCCTGGTAAAATGGGTAAAACCGGGTGAACGGGATGTGCCTGCAAAACTTAGTAATAAAATTGGGGCAGACTGTGCCAGTCTTCCACTCCTGCCGCAGCTGCCCGGTATCGATATAAAGAACGGACTTGGCAGAGTGGGCGGCAACGAAGGGCTATATAGAAGTATCCTGGTAAAATTCTATCACGAGTATCAGAACACCACCAACCAGATCAAAAACGCCCTGACTCTGAAAGATATGGAACTCGGCGCCCGCCTGGTGCATACCGTCAAGGGGGTTGCCGGCAACCTCGGCGCCAACGGTTTGCAGGCAGCGGCGGCCGAGGTGGAGGCAGCGGTTAAAAATGGCGCCATGGAGAATATTGCCGAACTCCTGGCAGCCTTTGAAGAAAAGCTCCAGTTGGTGGTAACAGGCCTGCGGGATTTTGTCGCGGCTGAAGCGGCTGCGCATAAAACCGCAGGGGCAAAGACGGCGGGTGATCCCGCGAAGTTACAGGAATTGCTGCAGGAACTTGAACCATATGTCCACAAGAGAAAGCCAAGGCCTTGCAAGGCGCTCATGGCCCAGATAAACGAATATGCCTGGCCTGATTTCGCCGTTGAAATTGGCCGGCTCAGCAGACTGATTAACAAGTACAAGTTCAAGGAAGCGCAGGATATTCTTGATGACCTGCACGAAAAAGCGTAAGACACCAGTGGCACCAAAGCTGATACCGACCCATATCGGGCGCGACGGCCGCCTGAAAC